>NZ_JBHFKT010000007.1:0-171210 GCF_042879335.1 Photorhabdus sp. RM96S
AGATGCATCGCGACGGCAAGGGAGTGAATCCCCGGGAGCATAGCAAACTATGTGACCGGGGTGAGCGAGTGCCGCCAACAAAGAGGCAACTTGAAAGATGACGGGTATATACCCTATTCATTGTGATTTTCCCTTACGTGATTCTGTTCTTACGTTGTTAACACAGAAAAGCCTTTCCACAAGATAATGTATTGCAGAGTCAATTAATAATAATTGGTATTAAGAGCATGGGCTTTAATTCGAATATATGTCATTTCGATAAGTGGGCGCAAGCTAAAGCTAATAAAAATTGCGGTCAATTAATCAATATTATCCTAAAAATGTTAATTGGGCGTTGCTAATTTATTGTTATTAATCGGGGCATGGCATTCAGTTTCTGAATATATTGAATTGATGTCTGACATGTCCATTTTTATTTTTCTTTAATAAAAAATCCGGCATAAACAATATATACCGGATTATCATATCAAGGTTAAATCATTAATATATCAATATTACACCGCCTCCCCTTCATCACTAATTGCCAGCGCCACATTTAATGCCTGAGCTAAAGCAATTTTATTCTCATCATCTTCCAATAAACTAAAGTGGTCACCCGGAATAGCAATGAGTTTAAGTGAAGTATCAACTATTATCTGCGCCCAACCTAGCGACGGATCAATATTTAAAAGCGCTGACTTTTCATCTGTTACAAAAGAAATAGACGGATAAGGTTCCAGCGCATAAAACTGATGCAACGTTACCGCTAATGCTGATGGCTCATAATCTCTGACTATTTGATCATAATGCTCTATCTGTTCCCAACGCTTTGCCATTAATTCAGCACTCAGATTGACGGGATATAACGCCAGCTCCTGCGCCGTGGCAATAAACTGCACTAAATTCAATTCATCGATTCGCTGGTACAATACCGCAATCTCTTTAGAATGTTCTTCCCCTAATTGCCTGACCAATTCAGCAAAAAATTGATGTTTGGGTTGCGCTATCTGCTGACCAAAGCTCTGCCCACCGAAACAATGAGGAGCAAGCGTGTCAATCAGCCCCAGGAAATTAACCCGTTCGCCAGCACTCAAAAGCTGTTGAGCAATGGCGTAAGCCAATATGCCACCAGAAGAGTAACCCCCTATCCGATATGGGCCTGCCGGTTGAACCGCTTTCATCAAGGTGATCATTCTGGCAGCCTGCTCTTCCATCGTTAACATCGGTTCTTCGCTGATGGACGGCCAAGGCAGCGCATAAATCGGGTAGTCCGACGAAATATGCCGAGCCAGCCCGAAAGCATAGGAATAGTCACCCATGCCACTGGGAACAAAGAACAGCGGCAACCCTGTTCCATCAGGTCGTACCGATATGGCGCTGTTTTGCGGTTGAGACAGTAAATCCGAGGTGATTTTTGCGGCCAGTTCAGCCAGCACCGGGAATTGGAACAAAGTATTCAATGTGCAAACCATCCCTCGACCAGCGGCAATATTCGTCATTCGCATAGCGAGCAGTGAATGGCCGCCTAATACGAAGAAGTTGTCATGTCGACTGACCTGCTCAACACCCAATAACTCACACCAAATCGCCGCCAATGTAGTTTCTGTCTCGCCTTGCGGCGCTTCATAGACCTGACGAGAAAAATTTTCCTCTCTCGGCGCAACTAATGCTCGGCGATCTAGCTTACCGTTCGGGGTTTGCGGGAAGGCATCCAGACACACAAAAGCTGACGGCACCATATAATCCGGCAAAATGGCACTCAGATGCGCACGCAAACTGGCTGTCAGACCTTCATTCGCTTCCGCTACCACATAGGCGACCAAATGCTTGTCCCGGCCATCCTCCCACACCAACACCGCCGCTTCTTGCACCGCCGGGTGTTCCAACAATCGGATTTCAATCTCCCCCAGTTCAATCCGGAAGCCTCGAATTTTAACCTGCTCGTCGTTACGACCCAGGAATTCCAGATTGCCATCTGGCAAGTAACGGGCCAAATCCCCGGTGCGATACATCCGCGCACCGGATACCGGACTAAAGAGATCAGCTATAAAACGTTCTGCGCTCAATTCCGGCTGGTTAAGATAGCCCCGTGCAACCCCGACGCCACCAATATACATTTCACCAACGCAGCCTAATGGGACAGGTTGACCGTCTCTGTCCAGTAGGTAGACGCAGGTATTTTTAAGCGGTTGGCCGATAGAATTATCATCAGCCGGGGATAATATCTCCTTACAGGTCGCCGTCACGGTATTTTCCGTCGGGCCATAAGCGTTCAACAGTCGAGGTCGGTGGGTTTCCCGCGCAAACCAATCCTGAATAGCACTCTTTTTAACGGCTTCACCACCAATAATGATGAACCTGAGGCAATCCGGTAGCGGGAGTGTATTGTCTCTGGCAATCAGTTCAGACCAAAATAATGCCGGCAGAGACATCACTGTGATACGGTTCTGCCAAGCTAAGGCAATAAATTCCTGCATAGAAGTTAACCAACGCTCATCACGCATCACTAACGTGGCGCCATTACACAATGACAAACAGCATTCCTCTACTGAAACATCAAACGCAAAAGAGGCAAATTGTAATAACCGGTCTTGCGCAGTGACGGCATAGGTCTCATTAAAACCCAGATAACGTTGATACACCGCCTGATGTTCTATCATCACCCCTTTCGGCTGCCCGGTTGAACCGGAAGTGTAAATCACATAAGCCAGATGCTGTGGTGTCAATGCAGTCACCAATGGATTGCTGTCCGGTTGGTCTGGCAGGGTATTCGATGTAAGTACGGTCAATCCGGTCAGCACTTCTTCGCCAAGCGTCGCCCGGCCAGCTTCATCAACCAGTACCACTGAGGGGGCCGTATCATCCAGAATATATGCCAGACGTTCTCCCGGATAAGTCGGGTCCAGCGGCACATAAGCCCCACCGGCTTTTAGCACCGCCAACAAAGCCACCACTATCGCCGGTGAACGTGCCATGCAAATCGCCACTCGCTGATCCGGTATGACGCCCAATGCAATCAGTTGATGGGCAAGGCGGTTGGCGCGAGCATTTAATTCGACATAACTGAGAGTCTGCTCTTCATAGACTAATGCGGTCGCTTCCGGGGTTTTCTTTACCTGCTGCTCAAACAGTTGGTGAATACATAATGGATCAGGATAAGGGGTCTCAGTAGCATTCAAGGTTTCCAATAGCAGTATCCGTTCCGTTTCAGGCAGGACGTTCAGCATACGTACCGGCGTCTCAGGGGCCTGTTCAAGCGCTTCCACCAGACTTTCCAGCGCCTGCTGCATATAACCGCATAGTCTCTCTGGCTCAAACGGCTGCACCACCAGAGCGGTCAGCCCCAATGTGGAACCCCCATCCTCTATCGACAGCCCAAATGGATAGTTAGTCCGCTCCTGTCCATCCAGAAATTCAACACCTGTGATGATGTCATCCGACATTGCCGATAAGGCATTGTGTCGATAGTTGAACAGAGCGCTAAAGAGTGGCGTACCGCTGGCAATACCACTGCACCGCTGGGCCAGCGCCAGTGAGGCATGCTCATGTTCCAGCAACCCGGCCAGTCGCAGATGCACCGCACGCACGCTCTCCTCTACCGGAGTATCATCGACATCCAGTCGCAACGGCAGGGTATTCATAAACAGCCCCATGCCATTGTCTGCCCCCTCTCCCGCCTCCATGCGCCCAAACAGGACGGTGCCAAACACCACTTTCTCCTGACCGCTGGTATGCGATAGTACCTGTGCCCAAGCCAGATGACACAACGCCGCCAAACTGACACCCAAATGCCGAGCCTGACTACGCAGCCGATCATTCAGCTCAGGTGCCAACATCCGGTGAAACTCCCTCATTTGAGAGCCGTCACGATGCACCTCCGTCAGTCCGAATGGGAATGTTGGCTCATCCACCGTCGCCAACATGTCGGTAAAGAAACGGGTATGTGCTGCCTGATCCCCCTTCAACCGGGTCTGAGCCACCAGATTGCGGAAAGGCACCGGTGCCGGCAGGCTATCCCCCTGCCCGGTAAAATAGGCCTGCACTTCACGGTGCATCACTTCCAGCGTTTCATGGTCACCAATCAAGTGATGCTGCAATTCCAGTAAGAACCAGCGTCCATCGGTTTCCTGAGTGATGACAAAATGCAGTAGCGGTGCCTGACTTAAATTAAGACGATAATGCCCCGGATCAAAACGCCGGGTTAACTGGTCAATGACTGGACCGTCCGCCGGGTCTAGCGTCAATTCCGTCACAGGCAACCGCGCCTGACGCCAGACCACCTGCGCCGGAACGGATAATCCTTCCCAGATAAAAGCCGTACGTAGGATGTCATGGCGATCAATCGCCTGTTGTACCGCCGCCAGATAACGGTCCAATAGGGAGCGATTTTCAAAGATCACCGGATAGAGCAACAGATACGGGTCGCCTTTCTGTTCCAACAAGTGATGGAACAGGATACCGTCCTGCAATGGTGACAAGGCATAGATATCCTGAATATTAGCCACGCCACCCGGCACTTGTCTGACGATGCGATCAATATCAGTCTGAGTCAGATCAATCAGCGGCAACATTTCCGGCGTCAGCGCCGTAGTGGCCGAAGTGATGACGTTAGGCGGCACCACGACAGCCTGATGCTGTCCCAATGTTTGGGCCAAGTCTGACAACACCGGAAATTGGAACAGATCTCGCGCCGTCAGTGTCAACCCCAAGTGACGCAAGCGTTCAATCATGCGTACCGCGAGCAATGAATGACCGCCCAACACAAAGAAGCTGTCATGTCGGCTAATCTGCTCAATGCCCAATAACTCACTCCAGATGGCCGCCAAAGCTATCTCGGCTTCCCCTTGCGGCGCCTCATAGACTTGACGGGCAAAATCTTCCTCCCGCGGTGCCGGTAATGCCCGGCGATCTAGCTTGCCGTTCGGGGTCTGCGGGAAGGTATCCAGACGTACAAAGGCAACCGGTACCATATAGTCAGGTAAAATCGTACTCAAGTATTCACGTAAATCAGCAGCTAATCTCTCATGCGCTTGCGCTGCCACATAGGCGACCAGCCGTTTGTGCTGCCCGTCATCCAGTGCCAACACCGCCGCCTCTTGTACCGCTGGGTGTTCCATCAACCGAGTTTCAATCTCCCCCAGTTCAATTCGAAAGCCTCGAATTTTTACCTGTTCGTCGTTACGGCCCAGGAATTCCAGCTCACCACCCGGCAAGTAGCGGGCCAAATCGCCAGTGCGATACATGCGCGCACCGGATATCGGACTAAAGGGATCGGCTATAAAACGTTCCGCACTCAATTCCGGCTGGTTAAGATAGCTCCGTGCCACACCCACGCCGCCAATATACATTTCGCCAATGCAACCTAATGGAACGGGCTGACCGTATTTGTCCAGCAGGTAAATACAGGTATTTTTAACCGGCCGCCCGATAGAATGATCATCTGTCAGGAATAATATCTCCTTACAGGTCGCCGTCACGGTATTTTCCGTCGGGCCATAGGCATTCAGCAGTCGAGGGCGGTGGACTTCTCGCGTAAACCAATCCTGAACGGCGCTCTTTTTCACTGCCTCCCCCCCAATGATGATGAGTCTGAGGCAATCTGGTAACGGTAATCCATTATCTCTGGCAACCAATTCGGACCAAAATAACGCCGGCAGAGACATCACTGTGATACGGTTTTGCCCGGCTAAGGCAATAAATTCCTGCATCGAAGTCAGCCAACGCTCATCACGCATCACTAACGTGGCGCCATTACACAATGACAAGCAGCATTCCTCGACCGAAACATCGAACGCAAAAGAGGCAAATTGTAATAACCGGTCTTGCGCAGTGACGGCATAGGTCTCATTAAAACCCAGATGACGTTGATATAGTGCCTGATGTTCTATCATCACCCCTTTCGGCTGCCCGGTTGAACCGGAGGTATAGATGACATAAACCAGATGTTGTGGCGTCAGCTCGGCTACCTGTGGGTTACTGTCCGGCTGATCTGGCAAAATATGCGAGTCAAGTACCGTCAGCCCGGCCAGTGCCAGTTCGCCAAGCGCCGCCCGGCCAGCTTCATCAACCAATACCACTGACGGGGCGGTATCATTCAGGATATACGTCAGACGTTCTCCCGGATAAGTCGGGTCCAGCGGCACATAAGCCCCACCCGCTTTCAGCACCGCCAATAAAGCCACCACTACCGCCGGTGAACGTGCCATGCAAATCGCCACCCGCTGATCCGGTATAACGCCCAATGCAATTAGTTGGTGAGCAAAGCGGTTGGCGCGAGCATTTAATTCGGCATAACTGAGCGTTTGCCCTTCATAGACTAACGCGGTCGCTTCCGGGGTTTTCTCTACCTGCTGTTCAAACAGTTGATGAATACATAATGGGTCAGGATAGGGGGTTTCAGTGGCATTCAAGGTTTCCAGCAACAGTGTCCGCTCCGTTTCAGGCAGGACGTTCAGCACACGTACCGGCGTCTCCGGGGCCTGTTCAAGCGCATCTACCAAACTTTCCAGCGCCTGTTGCATATAACCGCATAGTCTCTCTGGTTCAAACGGCTGTACCACCTGAGCGGTCAGCCCCAACGTGGAACTCCCATCCTCCACCGACAGGCCAAATGGATAGTTAGTCCGTTCCTGTTCGCCCAGGAATTCAATCCCGGCCATCGTCTCATCCAACGCCGCCAGTTGCTCATTATGGCGATAGTTGAACAGGGCGCTAAAGAGTGGGGTTTCACCCTGTATCCCACTGCACCGCTGGGCCAGCGCCAGTGAAGCATGCTCATGCTCCAGCAATTCAGCCAATCGTAGATGCACCGCCCGTACGCTATCCTCTACCGGGGTCTCGTCAATATCTAGTCGCAACGGCAAGGTATTCATAAATAACCCCATGCCATTGTCTGCTCCTTCCCCCGCCGCCATACGGCCAAACAGGACGGTGCCAAACACCACTTTCTCTTGCCCGCTGGTATGCGACAACACTTGCGCCCAAGCCAGATGACACAACGCCGCCAGACTAACACCCAAACGCCGGGCCTGACTGCGCAGGCGATCATTTAACGTAGCGGTCAGCATCCGGTGGGATTCTGTCATGCGAGATCCGTCACGATGCACCTCCGCCAGCCCAAATGGCAACGTCGGCTCATCCACCTCCGCCAACATGTCGGTAAAGAAACGGGTATGCGCTGCTTGACTCACCCCCAACCGAGACTGAGCCACCAGATTGCGGAAAGGGGCCGGCGTAGGCAGACTCTCTTCCTGCCCGGCAAAATATGCCCGCACTTCACGGTGCATTACTTCCATCGTTTCATGGTCGCCAATCAGGTGATGTTGTAATTCCAGTAAGAACCAACGGCCATCAGTTTCCTGAGCGATAACAAAATGCAATAACGGGGCCTGCCCCAGATCCAGACGATACTGACTCGGATCAAAACGCCGGGTTAACTGGTCAATGACTGGGCCGTCAGCCGGGTCTAGCGCCAGTTCGGTCACAGGCAACTGTGTCCGACGCCAAACCACTTGTGCCGGGGCTGACAATCCTTGCCAAAAAAAAGCCGTTCGCAAGATGTCATGACGATCAATCGCCTGTTGTACCGCCGCCAGATAACGCTCCAGCAGAGATCGGTTAGCAAAGACCACCGGATAGAGTAACAGATACGGGTCGCCTTCCTGTTCCAACAGGTGGTGGAACAGGATACCGTCCTGCAACGGCGACAACGCATAGATATCCTGAATATTGGTCATCCCGCCCGGTACCAGCTCAACGATGCGATCAATATCAGCCTGAGTCAGATCAATCAGTGGCAACATCTCCGGCGTCAGCGCCGTGGTGGTGGGAGTGATGACATTAGGCGGTATTATCACGGCCTGATGTTGTCCCAACGCTTGGGCCAGCGCTGACAGCACCGGCGACTGAAACAGATCACGCGCAGTTAATGTCAACCCCAAGTGACGCAGGCGTTCAATCATGCGTACAGCAAGCAGTGAATGGCCGCCCAACGCAAAGAAACTGTCATGCCGGCTTATCTGCTCAATGCCTAATAATTCACGCCAGATAGCCGCCAAGGCGATCTCAGCCTCCCCTTGCGGCGCTTCATAAATCTGACGAGCAAAATCTTCCTCTCCTGGCGCCGGTAATGCCCTGCGGTCCAGTTTGCCGCTTGGGGTCTGCGGGAAGGTATCCAGACACACAAAAGCGACCGGAACCATATAGTCAGGTAAAATCGCCCTCAAGTATTCACGTAAATCAGCAGCTAATCTCTCATGTACTTGTGCCGCCACATAGGCGACCAGCCGTTTGTGCTGCCCATCATCCAGTGCCAGCACCGCCGCCTCTTGTACCGCCGGGTGTTCCACCAAACGGGTTTCAATTTCCCCCAACTCAACCCGGAAGCCGCGGATTTTAACCTGCTCATCGTTACGACCCAGGAATTCCAGCTCACCATCCGGCAGAAAGCGGGCCAAATCCCCGGAGCGATACATTCGCGCATCGGATTCCGAACTAAAGGGGTCTGGCAAAAAACGTTCCGCGCTCAATGCAGGTCGGTTCAGATAACCCCGCGCCACCCCCACGCCACCAATGTACATTTCGCCAATGCCACCCAATGGAACCGGTTTCCCCTCTCTGTCCAACAGATAGATGCGGGAATTTTTAACCGGCCGACCGATAGAACGGGCATCTTCCGGGGATAATATCTCCTTATAGGTCACCGTCACGGTATTTTCCGTCGGGCCATAACCATTCAACAACCGGGGCCGGTAGCCTTCTTGCATAAACCAGTCCTGAACGGCGTTCTTTTTTACCGCCTCACCACCAATCATGACGAGCCGGAGGCAATCCGGCAGCGGTAACCCGGGATCTCTGGCCGCCAGTTCAGACCAGAATAAGGTTGGCAGAGAAACGATCGTAATACGATGTTGCCGGGTTAAAGCAATAAATTCCCGTACCGAAGCTAGCCAGCTATCATCCCGGATAACCAGTGTGGCCCCGTTACACAATACCGAGAAAAATTCCTCTACTGAAACATCAAACGCAAAAGCGGCAAATTGCAACACCCGATCTTGCTCAGTGACGGTATAAGTGTCATTAAAGCCCAGATAACGCTGATAAATCGCCTGATGTTCTATCATCACCCCTTTCGGCTGCCCGGTTGAACCGGAGGTGTAAATCACATAGGCCAGATGCTGTGGTGTCAATGCGGTCACTAAGGGATTGCTGTCCGGTTGGTCAGGTAGGATATTCGGGTCAAGCACGGTCAACCCGGCTAGCGCGACGTCACCCAATGCTGCCCTCCCGGTCGCATCAGCCAATACCACTGACGGGGCAGTATCATTTAGGATATACGCCAGACGTTCAGCCGGGTAGGTTGAATCCAGCGGCACATAGGCCCCACCCGCTTTCAACACCGCCAGCAGCGCCACCACCATCGCCGGGGAGCGTGCCACACAAATTGCTACCCGCTGGTCCGGTACGACACCCAATGCAATCAATTGGTGCGCCAGCCGGTTAGCGCCGGCATTTAATTCAACATAACTGAGGCGCTGCCCTTGATACTCTAACGCCGTGGCCTCTGGAGCTTGCTCTACCTGTTGCTCAAATAACTGATGAATACATAACGGATCAGGATAGGGGGTTTCAGTCGCGTTCCAAGTTTCCAGTAGCAATGTACGTTCAGCCTCTGGCAACAAATTAAGCTGCCCTATAGGCATTTCATCCCCCGTCCTTTTCGATGCTGCCAGCACCTGTAAGTGCTCGCTCATCCGCAAAACGACTTCCGTGCTCAGGCGGTTTTCATCGTAGATCCAACGAAAACCCCTTTGTGCATTTATCTGGAGGGTCAACAATTCGCCGGACACTTTTTGATCCCGCGGCCTATCACCCTTTATCAACGAGACAGCGATTCGCCACGGCCGACTTGTTGCCAACGCCGGGATAGCATGCAATGAAGGAGAGCAAGAGAAGAGATCACAACTAAATGTGCCGTGCTGCGCCAACCGAGACAACTCATCATCAACCCAGCCAGCTACCTCACGCCAAGGCTTATCAAACGCTACCTCAATGGCCATAGGCACCACCGGTGCCAGATTTGCCGATTCATCTTTTACCTTATCCACGCTCCAACCGATTTGGAATACGGTCTGCTCAGTCAAACGCGCAAGGTAAATGACAAAAGTCTGCAACAACATTCGCAATGGCTCCTCTTCACCATTTTTTGGCAGAGGGGGCTGCCAAGCGCTCATTGCCCATATGGGTTCTGTTTGTTCTCCGGCGGTTTCGAAAGGTAACTGGAGGGGTTGCAAAGCAGCAAGACGCTCATACCAGAATAATTCACTGGATGTGAGTCTCTGAAGGATATTCTTTGTATTTCGAGTTTGTTGTGAAACGTCATTTGCATCGGTTATATTTTTTGACGTCTGAGTTTTAAACTCACTTCCCACTTTAGCAATATTATTTTTCATCTACTACTACCTCAACGAATCTGTTAGAAATTTGAGAACCGTCATTCCCGACAGTCATCACTAATGTTTCTCTCCTACTTCTTGCCTAAAAATAAAAATGGACACATCTGCTATTCATCCAAGAGACTCAGATATCGGATGCCACAGCCTGATTAATAACGGCCACTTAGCCAATCTTCAATACCAATTATCCTGACCACAGAATGAGATATTCCATTTTTATTCCTATTTTTCAGATAAGCTCAATTAATTCACTGTAATTTTTGTTGACTGATCATAAATTCCATAATTAAAAACTTAACCATTACCTACATTTATTATTCATAATTACCAAATATACCCGTCATCTTTCAAGTTGCCTCTTTGTTGGCTGCACTCGCTCACCCCGGTCACATAGTTATCTATGCTCCCGGGGATTCACTCCCTTGCCGTCGCGATCCATCTTGAAATCTATAGGGTATAACCTTTAACTTTATCTGACTACAATTAATACCTGATCAAAATAATTTCAAAAACAAATTAAGTATTTTAAAGATAAAACAGAGTAATTTATATTTAATTATCAAAACATTATAATCATCTGTGAAATAACCCTCCGCCCCAATAATAAAAATATATACTAATTACAAATACACTTATTCAAGAGGCATAAAATTATCTTGTGCATTCAATTATATCAAAATATAACGCCAAGCTAAAAATAATTCATAAAAAATTATTTTTCAACAATAAGACAATACCGCTAATGAATATACCACAAATAGATAAATACAAATTACATTTAACTTAATTACATATTGTTTTGTAATAATACACATTGCAATCTATATCCTATTCAATAATATTTACTATCGCATAAATTAGACACCCTCCAATTTAAATAATTTAATTTTAAGACACCCTATATCTAATTCAAATTTTAAATATAAAAAAATAACTTTTTCACTATATATATTTATAACTAAACACCTACATTAAATTATTTATTAAAATCACAACAAACCAATAACAACATTAATTTAAACTTTATGATTGATATTATTTTAAAAATAATATGGATATTAACACTTATGATCCAACATGATATAAGACATTATCCGCCAAGTAATTAATAGCAAAGTATCCTCCTCATATTTTTATATTTAAATTATTCAAGGTTAGCTATTTATGCCTTCTATAACTCACATCCTTAAATGTTAATGATAAAGCCGCTAAAATAGCTGGAATGGATAAAATGGCAAAAATAGTGCTATAACTTAATTCAAGCCTGATCAATTCTGCGCCAAATAAAGTACCGAAAATCCCACCAAATCTTCCAAATCCTAACATCCAGGCAACCCCCGTGGCCCTACAATGAGTCGGATAAAATTGTGCAGAGATTGATCCCATCGACGCCTGAGCGCCATTCATCGTTATCCCGGCAAGAAATATAAGAATACTCAATAATAATACATTTTCTTCCTGACCAATAAAAAAGACCAGAATACCCGCTAGGGCATAATTAGTTGCAACTACTTTATGAGGATTAATTCGATCCATTAACCAACCGGAAAAAACCGTGCTGATTACACCTCCCAAAGGAAATAATGCTGTCAATGTTGCTGCCATGCTAATACTGAAACCAACATCGTTCATTAAAAACGGCATCCAACTTGTCAGAACATAAAAAACCAATGCTCCCATGCAATAGGTTATCCATAACATTGCCGTCCCAATTAAGAATCGATTAGATAAAACCGTTTTAATTGACGACTTATGTATAATTTCTTCTCCATCAAAGGTAAACTTATTTATATCATTTAAAGTATTACCGGTCATTTTAGACAAAATTCGTCTTATATTACCTTCTGCCCCCCCTTTCGAAACCAAATACCTAAGTGATTCAGGTAATAGAGAAAAGAGAAATAGCGATAGAAATAACGGCAGAATACCCCCTAAAATCAAAACCCCTTGCCAACCAAAATGTGGAATAATCCATGCAGAAATTATCCCACCCACCGCTGCACCAAGAGGAAAACCACAAAAAACAATATTTATTAACAAAGATCGCCGATTCTCTGGGGCATATTCAGATATTAAGGTTATTGCATTTGACATTGCCGCACCAAGACCTAACCCAGTCAAAAAACGCAAAATAGTTAATGTCTGTATTGAATCTGCAACAGCGGTAGCAAGACTAAGCAGGCCAAAAGCAGTGACGGATATTGTCAGCACTGACTTTCGACCAAACCGATCTGCAAGTGGGCCAGCAAAAATCGAACCCAACGATAACCCAAAAAGAGCGGCGCTCATAGCCGGCCCAAGAATAGCACCTTCTACTTTAAAATCATTGACCACTGCGGGTGCAATATACCCCATTAATACCGTGTCAAAACCATCAATAACAACAATTAAGAAACATAAAATTAATACTTGCCATTGAACTTTCGAGAATTTTTGATTATTAATAATATGTTGGATACTGACTGTTTCAGTGCTATTCATCTTAAATCACCAATGTCATAAAATTCACTCCTCTTAACTATAAAGATAAATTATCAGTTTAATAATAGATGTAAAGAAAATTTATTTTCGATGTTTTCTACGTTAACTTTATTAATATCCATATTATCATCATGAAAAACATATTTGACGTTATTATTTTCACTTTAGAACATTGCCCTGAAATATTTCCATTGACTAATAATCATCTCTTTAATTTAAAATCTCTGTTCTCTGAATTCACAGATAAAAATCTGCATTAATAATAATGAAAGACATGTGATTCTAAAAACCTATCCCACTCTTGAGATCTCAGGAATTCCTAATCAATTGTCTCAATTGCCCTTTTATGATTTTTCCACTTGCGTTTCTGGGTAAAGTTAAAAAAGTATAACCTTTAGGGCGCTTATAGCGCACCATTACCGTACAAATATAATTGTCCAATTCATACTCTGTAACTGATGAAGTTTCTTCGAGCTCTATAAATGCATACGGTACTTCACCCCAATGTGAATCTGGCTTTGCTACAACGGCGGCAGCTAAAACACCGGGATAGTTTGACAGTATATTTTCCAATTCCAGACTAGAAATATTCTCACCACCAGAAATAATAATATCTCTCTTTCTATCTACAATTCTGACATAGCCATCATTTTCAACGACAGCCAGATCCCCTGTGAAAAGCCATTGACTTGCTGCATCAAGAGTCACATGCCGATCTGGATCATAAGATGCAACCATATTTCCACGAATTACGAGCTCACCAACAGTCTTTCCATCAAAAGGCACCTGTAACCCCGTATTTTCCTCAATAACACAAACTTGACCTTGTAAATTTGAGACAATGCCTTGACGCATCCTCTTGGATATTCTTACGGATTTAGAGAGCTTCTCCCAATCGCTCTTCTCTTCACACACAACGACCGGGCCATATGTCTCAGTCATACCATAGACTTGCGTTACTGCTATTCCAATGGAATCTAATAGAGAAAACATCATCTCTGTAGGCGGCGCACCTGCGACTAATCCATGAATTTTCTCCTTAAAATGCAGCCCTTGTTTCCGCGCAATAGTACCTAATGCGCAATGGACAATAGGCGCTCCACAATAGTGTGTTACCTTATGCTTCTGCATTAGCAATATCGCTTCTTCTGCGTCAAACTTGCGCATACAGATGTGTGTACCTCCCCGAGCAGTGATAGCCCACGGAAAACACCACCCATTACAGTGAAACATTGGTAACGTCCATAAGAACGTCGGTCGTTTTGGTATATCCCAATCCAGAACATTAGAAATAGAATTAAGAAACACGCCACGGTGAGAATAGACAATAAGTTTAGGTTGTCCACTTGTTCCTGAAGTTACATTTATGCTGATCGCCTCTTGTTCATCTCGTAGAGAAAAAGACAACTCTCCCGATTTATGCGTAGTTATCAGCGATTCATATTGAATAAATTCCCGGTCAGAAATTGATTCTGAAATGACTGCGCCATCCACATCAATAACGATGATCTTTACTTGTTTGTCTAGAGAAACATCATCCAACAGTGAAATAAAGGTTCTATCAATAAACAATACCTTAGGATTAAGTTTTTTAAATATAAAATTTAAAGTATTTGAGTCCGTTCGGGTACTGAGCGCATTCAAGATACCGCCTGCCATTGGAACCGCAAAATGTAATTCAAGAAGCTCGTGTATATTGGGTAGAAGCGCGGACACAACTGTTTCTTTACAAACGCCCATTTTTTTCAAAGCTATTGCAAGCCTTTCACACCGAGATGCATATTGGCTCCAAGTCCAATGACATTCTCCATCTATGACAGCAATATCATCTCCATTACTCAGTATTGCTCGTCTTAGAAATGAAATAGGCGAAAGCGCGACACCATCATATTCACTTAAGAAAAAATTAGAATCAGTCATATTTCTCACTCCCTTTTTTATATATGCTAAAAGCGATTGATATCATGATAAGAAGCAATATAGCGTCGATAATAATTGGTGCATCAACTCCACCAAATTGCTGAGCATATGGTGTTACAGCTTGGCCGACTGCTTGAGCTAAGAAAGTACTTGTTCCTAAGAATCCATAAATTGCAGGTATTTGTTCAACAGGATAAGTCTTCGATATAAACTGATGAAAGGCAGTGAAATAAATGGTACTGCCAAGACCACCCAATAGTAACATTACCCAAAAGCCTAAGTGAGCTGATATCAAAAGAGCACCGCTCGGTTGCAAAAACAAAAGTATAAGAGAGATGACGAATCGTGCCTTTAAAGCTATTTTTCGTAACAGCTTACGCAGTGGTAAAACAAAAAAACCTCCCGCAGCCGCAACAGCAAACGAATAGCCAACCTCTATTGGATTGAATCCACTAGCGTATACAGCAAAGATAGGCCATGAGGCTAACCATAAACCAAGACACATAAATTCCAGATGGTGAACCAGAAGTAACCTCCAATTACGACTAAGGAGTTGAGCTAACGTTATCCGAATATGTTCACGACTATGATTGTCAGTAGATGTAATAGCAGTTTTTTGGGGCAATATTATCAGACACAAGGAATACAGAATTGCTGAGAATAAGAAAACACTATAAAGGTCAAACTTCGCAACGATAATCCCACCTGCCATTGGACCCGCTAAACGCCCAGCATTTTGGGAAATAACATAGCTATCATTCACCGACTCAAAATTCGGAGATTGGGAAAATCTATTAAGCTGCGTTCGCCAAGAGATAATGAATCCTGAAAAAAAAGCCCCTTCCAGCAGTCTGGAACACAATAGTAAACTAACAGGGTTGCTAAAAAGGAATAAACAGATGCTACAAGACATAAGTCCAATTAATGCACCGGTATATATCTGTAAACAATTTTTAAGTGAGATAAATTGCCCCATAATAGGCTGGAATACCATTCTTCCAATAGCAGTTCCCGATAGGAAGACGGCTGCTTGTGTTGTGGAAAAATCCGTTGTTTCTACAAACAAAGGTATATAACCCACGGCCGCAGTAGCTGCGGCCCAAAAAAGGAAACCTCGAACAAATGTAGTAAAAGGTAGCAGATCTAATTTTCCGTTCATAACTCGGCCTCTACTCTACTTGAACTATTGAGGAACTGTGTTTGTCTTAGAGACCTGTTCATAAACCGCAGCAAGCAATGCAACTGAATTTTCGTGAGTTGATAACTCTGAGTTCGCATCTCCACCACTTAAAAAATCGCGAAGCTGCTCTTTTCTTGCGTGGACATTCAAGCCCGCGCATAGAGGGAGGCTTGGGTTTAACTGTGATAGATCTTTGCGGTTGATTCGTAACACAGTTTGTTCTCCCCTCCGGGTAAACATTGGATGGGTAGCAATAGTTATATTAAAATCTTCCGGTATCGTGTCACCTTCTGTCAGTTTCCGAAAAGAATTCGATACGATGCTAATTGAGCAGAAATGCCCTAGATGAATATTTACGATTTCCTGTCGTATTCGTCCATCGCTTGGAATACTATTCGGCATTATCCTGCCAGTTAAGGTTGTTTCTATCAGATCCATGCTGAAAAACATTCGATGTTGAATACCTTTGGAATAATTTCCTATTACTAACACGTTCAGTCCATTTTCGGCTGCCCATAGAGCATATACTTTATGAGCTTTTGGTTCAGTGCTTACTATAACAGCATCAGCCTGATAGACTTCTGGAATTGCAGAAAGTAACCTGTAAATTTCGTCTGAATCTGGATAATTTCTGTATTTTTCATCAAGAAATAAGTATGCTCTGGGCTTTAATCCCTTCTCATTTAATGCACAGCGAATTTTCATTTCTCGGCATTTCAAGTCAACTATAAGCATAACCTCAATGGTATCGCGGTACTCCAATAGAACATCTAAATATCTATTTAAAAAGTGAGGACCACATCCAAATACAATTAGTTTCCGTACTGGTTTATGCTTTGTTTTCATAAATATAGCTCCTGTGGTCGCAGAATTGGCGCTTTACTGTCAATACTGTCATAGTAATGAGCCAACCAACCAGCAGCACGACTAAAGCAAAGGAGAGCAGTATTCATGTGCGACTTGAAACCAGCTCTACGAAGTAGCAACCCATTAAATAGATCCGGATTTGGGTATAATCCCCGTTGCGAAAAATACGGCCTTTTCGATACTTCCGATGCAAGTTCCTGTGAAATATTTACATAGGAAGAAATAACATCGAATTTTGCCTTCTGTTTGATAAGAATATCGCTCATGTAAGAAGCTCGTGGGTCTGGTTGTTTGTAAATTCGATGACCAAATCCCATAAGACGTTGCTTTCTTTCTACTAGTTCATCAATAAAAGTACTAATATTTTTAGAATTATCGTGTATATCATCGATCATTAAACCAACTGCCCCACTCGCTCCGCCATGAAGAGGACCGCTGAATGCGCAAATACCCGCAGCTACAGCATTAAATGGATCTGCACCGGAACTCGCTACAGCTCTAACGGTTGCAGTTGAGCAGTTCAGCCCATGTTCTGCATGAAGAATTAAAAACTTGTTTAACATTTCTTCTGCTACATCGTCACACTGTTGGCCAAAACATGTTGCTAAAAAGCTTGCAAAGAATCGATGCTTAGTACCGAAAAAAGTTTTAAATACAGGTTCGGATATAGCATATTTCTGAGCATATATAGCAATTGCGGCAGCTATTGCTGCCAAAATAGATGCAGTAATTATCAAACGTTCGTCCTTTGTTTTTACAGAACAGTCAGAAAGCCATTTACCCTGCGAAGATAAAACTGCAATTGTGAGGAAATCAGTGGGAGTAGTATCGAATATTACTGGTGTTAACTTTTCAATATGCTTGAGTGCTGATAGGTAATTGTTATGGAGCATATCTAAAAACTCTTCACTTCCTTCTGATCCTTCTGAATTTAGTTTTCCTGTAATCAGAAGATACACAACATCACTAAAAGAATAGTTATTTGCTAGGTCTCGGACATTATGGCCTCGGTACTCAAGCTTCAACTCTTTTTCATCGATTCGACCTATATTACTTCTACAGATGGCTGTTTGCATTAAACCTTCATCGAGTATCTTCATCTTTATTTTTCGATTTGGCTTGAGAATAGTTTGGTCTGACAATTGTTGTACTTCAAAAAATTCGTTAATTGATCTTGCCAAAATTTTCGATGTCATGCTCTATTCCTCTTCATAATATATGTTCATTAAACTGACACATTGATTTAAATAGGATTACAATAATCAAATTATTACACTAGCTAATGACGATGTTTGGATACGAATCAATATCTTACTCATCGTAATATGTTTAGCTAAAAGAACTAGCATCATTCCGTCTATAAAATTGACTTCTCGACCTGTACCATATGTAATTTCTCTGCCACTATTTCACATGCGTCAAGTAATGAATAGAATAAATTTTCTAATTCCGCTCGACTTCCAATAAGCAATTTTTTCTTCAGCGTATTCTCACTTTCTTTTAGGTTTTGCGTATATTTAATAATGTCGGTGAGAATTTCGTTGTCTCTGTAATATTCCAAAACCTGAGTTTTCTTTGTTGGATAGAAACCACTTTTTAGGATTTGCAAAGGGCGTAAGCAACCGTGATCGGTAAGTTTCATCATCAGCCCAAGCATATAATGTGCTCGATGTCCATATGTACCAGAAATCAGATAAGAACGAGCTATTTGCCTTATAGTAAATAAATTATTAATAATGCCATATATATCGCCTTTCAATGACGGTTTCATTTCTAAAGCAAGATCCCCATAGACACGCTTAGTTCCATTAATGAGCGCATATGCTCTGAAACTAGGATACTGGTGAACATTCGATTCACTATATACAGAGATGGATAAATCCTTAAACCTAGATTGTGTTGAGCGAATTGCTTCAAGGATAACTGTATCGACCTTATCCACGATAACAATAGAGTCTATATCTGAACCACTTCTCATATCACCTCGGGCAGCACTACCGTGGAGATAAAAGGCTAATAATCTATCTCCAATAAACTGCCTTAAAAGAATAATCACTTGATCAATAATCGGTTGTAATGAAAGAAGATCGTCTACTTTACCCTGTGCTGAAACAATACGTGTCTCCGGGTAAAAGTGCTGCAACAACGTCGAATAGTACTCCGCGATTCCACTTAACCGTGCCGCTGCATCACGAAAAATATTAATATTGGATAAAAGTTCTTTTTCAAACTTTTGCCAAGATGTATTGCAAGTGACCAGCCAATTAAGATCTTCTGTTGGTATTTTCAAAACATATGCACTATTTTTGTGAATACAAGATAGTTCCTCCGATTCGAGCAAACGATATAGCCCCAATTCGGCGTAACGCATTGCCCAACCAAGCTGGCGTACTCCCCAAACGTGAGTCTTTGGCGTCAAGTTTCTGAGGTAGTAAAGACGTGCAATATGAGCAACGCTAAAAACTGCTTGTCTATATATATCAAGATTTCCTTTGATATTAGGGAGTACCACATCACTTATTTTTTCCGACCGTAAGAGCCAAGGATTCTTAGTAAATTGCCACATACAATGAGGCGGATAATATGACAACTCATTAATCGTAAGATAATTTAGGGTAAACTCAAAAAACTCCGCCTGAAGGTATCTTAGCGATGTAATGCAACCTGTGACGAAATTATCAGGTAAAATCACGTAGAAATGCCTCACACACCGAGAAGAATAATCGGGTTGACGGAGATATGAATCAGTTTCCACAATACCAAGGAGATTCTCTCCAAAAACTTCTAACGCGGACTGAATAAAATAGTCAGTTCTTGCGTCCATATAAATTTACTCTATAAGTATATCAAATCCATAAATCATGCATCGAATCAAGCTACATGCTTTAATAGGTTATAGTCGTAAGCAACAGGGATCTCAATTAAAAACGGTTCATTAAGAAGATATGCCTGTTCCAAGACTTTCGGAAGTTCTTCTGGATTCTTGAGTAAAACAGATTTCATTCCGTTAGCATTCGCCAATAAATGAAATTGAACCGGCCCTAGCTCTGTCATGCCTTTTACCGGTTCTTCACTATGTAAGCCTTGATAATACTTTATTAAACCGAAACAAGAATCTGACAGTACTATGATGATAACTGGCAATTTGTATCTAACAGCTGTTTCCAAGTCTTGACTTGTAGAATGAAAACCGCCATCGCCACAAATGGCTACAACTTTTTCTGAGGGATTACAAAGCTTCGCGGCTAACGCTGCGGGAAGGCCGAAACCAAAACTTCCACACACGTTGGAACAGATGAATCTATTAGGCATATGAGTAGGGGCTAATAAACCAGCGTACTGTTTGTGCAAACCGACATCACTGCATAGAATACCACTATCCCCCAAATAGTTGCTGATTACCTTCATAATCCTAGGAATATCAGTCGTTCCAGGCTTAACACTAATTGCTTTTCGCTCATCGAAGATCTCTTTAAGCTCTTTATGTTTTTCAGAGAAACCTTGGTTCCTCACAGTACAAACATTCCTGAGATAACGCAATGACTGCTCAATATTGCCTAAACAATTCACTTTTGGCTGAAAAACTTCTTCCATCGGAATATCGAAACTATTTATTACAATAGTATCCTTATTACAGCCCCACAAAGATGGTTTTAGATCTTCCCCAAAGTCGTAACCGATTAAAATAAGAAGATCAACATCGTCGAAAAGGTCTGATACTATTGGCCGACGATATACTCCATCAAGATATTTATTAGCTGCGGTTAAAAATAAACGATGTTTTTCAGATATTGCACCTTTTGCAGCCAAAGAACATATTATTGGAACATTGAGCTGCTCTGCAAAGAGTCTTACTTCATTTTGAGCTTGTTCCCGTAGTACCTGGTTACCAATGATGATCATTGGATAACGTGAATTATTTACCAAGCTAGCTACTTTTTCCAAATTAGCCACTACAGGTGCCGCAGGTTCCGTTCTTTTTGGTATTTGCAATCCTTCAAGAATATTAGCAGCTTCTTGAGCAGAGATTTCCTGCTTAAGGACATCTATAGGTATACTCATATAAACTGGGCCAGGTAATTTATCAATAGATACCTTTATTGCGGAAGGGATTTTTTGTCGAATGTCTTTAATACCTTCGATCTGGAAACTTACCTTTGTAATTGGCTTCATAAAACTTACATTATCAATACATTGATGAGTTAAGTTGTACTTAGCCTGTTCATTTGGTATTTGAGCTGATGCTACTATCATAGGAGAACGATCTAATATTCCTGAACATACTCCTGTCGCTATATTGGTAAGGCCGGGACCAAAAGTAGACCAGCACATTTGCGGTTTTCCTGTAAATCTTCCTAAAACATCAGCCATAATGCCAGCTGTAAATTCATGTCTTGTAAGGAAGAATTCGATACCAATTTGATTTGCAAATCTAATAGCCTCTGCTTCACCGCCTACAATACCGAAGCATTTGGTTACACCTTGGCGCGCAAGCGCACGCAGAAATAGTTCATCAAGTTTCATGTGGTCGTCCTTTGTGTTTAGAGTTTAATTTATAAAGCAACATTCATGAATGTTTATTAAAAATTCAGATATTTTTAATATGTACAGACTATGCCAATATTAATCTTCAGCTCTAAAAAGGCTTTTTGTGTGATCCAGCTCATACAAGGAACTTAACTACATAAATATCGTGATAACTGCTAAATCGATTTTTTTGAATTAGCTTATACAGGGTAGCTATTAAAAAGTAGTTTAATTATTTATATCAGTCAAGAAAACTAATTTGATTATCGTCACAATAGTAAATAGCAACAAGGCAAATTTTCAAAATAGTAGATAGTTTAAAAAAGAACCTAATCCGATTTTTACAACCTGATTAATAAGCAAGAATCTAGACTTAAGTCTTTGTTCCTACATGTCTATTCATTCTTAGTTGAATAAAACCAAACAATAGTACGGTTTCATGAGACAAGTAACCATTACCATCAATCCATGCAAAATTAATTAAAAAATTAAGGGAATACTTGGTGCACAAGTCGCCTATCAGCACAAGCGCACCCAGCAATACGGCAGATCAACTTATTGCAAGCTATAATCCCGGCGCTTTCCATAATGAAGTTGTCAAACCATGATCGACCAACGTTAATTGATCAGCATATATCGCCTGCCAATCCTGTTTAGCCTTTTGATATACTTCATAATGTTCAGGATTTGGCTGATATTCATGTTGCCAACGCACCAGTTTTTCCCCTGTCGTCCCCATTGCATCATAAAGCCCAACCCCCACTCCAGCAGCAATTGCACAGCCTAAAGCGGTCGATTCTTTAACCATCGGCACCCGAACCGGCAACCCTGCCACATCAGATAAAATCTGGCTCCATAATTTTCCTTTTGAACCACCACCAGCGAATACCAGTGAATCCGGTTTTACTGCCGAAAAGGCAGAAATCAGATCCAGATTACAGGCCGAGACAATCGCTGCATTCTCTTCCAACGCACGAAATAGGGTCGCTTTATTGCATTTCTCAGGATCAATGGAAAGGTTAATAAAGGAAGGTGCGGCATGATACCAAGCTTTAAACCGCATCACATCAGAGAAAATGGGTATAACACCATAAGCGCCCGCCGGGACTCTGGCCGCCATATCTTCCAATAAGCTATAAGTATCAACGCCAAGACGCTCCGCCAACAGCTTTTCTTCCGCGCAAAATGCATCCCTAAACCAACGCATCGTCAAGCCAGTAAAGAAACTAATGGACTCCGCCTGCACCATACCGGGAATAACATGAGGGTTTATCCGTGTATTCATATTTGGGTCAGTAACCGGCGCTGGTAAATTAACAACCTGCTGCCAGAAAGTACCACCGATAACGGCAGTCTGCGCTGGCTTAACAACACCTAAACCAAGACAACCAAGTTGGACATCACCACCGCCCATAATGACCGGTGTGCCAATATTCAGTCCACATTGAGCAGAAGCTTTCTCCGTGACGTAACCTAACAAGGTCCCAGTCTCTTTTACCGGCGAAAGAATATCGGAACGCAATCCTGCCATCTCAAGTAAATCGGGACGCCAATCACGGCTCACCAGATCCAGCATACCTGTCGTACCCGCATTGGAGGGATCAACAGCCAATTCACCACTGAGCATATTTGCCAGCCAGTCGCTGATCATGGTTAAAGCGGCTGCCTGACGATAGATAGCCGGGCGATGATGAGCCAACCATAACAGACGAGGCATTGCACCCAACGCTAATGTTTGCCCTGAACACCGATACACATCATATTCAAAAGTGCTGTCATACAACGCCTTCAATTCACTCACTTCTTGGCTGGAACGCGCATCCACATTAGCACAAGCCCAGATCGGCTCACCATTGCGGTTATAAAGCACGATACCTTCCCGCATAGAGCAAGAAGCCACCCCCTGAATAGCACTGGCGGGCAATTGCGCGGTTTTTAGCGCCTGGCGAATACATTGGCAAGCGAGCTGCCAGTTCGTCGCTAAATCAAACTCCATTGAACCCGGTACATCAGGTACAGGCTGATGTATCCATTCAGCCTGCCCCGCAGCTATTTGATTCCCTTCAAGATCAAATATCACTGCACGAACACTCCCTGTTCCTGCATCAAGCGCCATCAGATATTTTCCCGATGGATTAACACTACGGCGTTGATTCATGATGCTATCCTCAGTTCAATTACTTTTTGAATTTATATACCCGTCATCTTTCAAGTTGCCTCTTTGTTGGCTGCACTCACTCACCCCGGTCACATAGTTCTCTATGCTCCCGGGGATTCGCTCCCTTGCCGCCGCGTTCCATCTTGAAATCCATAGGGTATAGCTTTACCTCAAATTTTTTCTGCTTATTTCACGGATAGAGTAAATACAGGGTTCAGCGCAGCAAATCCAGCATCGCTCTGGCAGTCTGTTCTTCCGTCACCAGCCCATTGATATATTGACCATTCAGCGCAGCAATAATGGCTTCCGCTTTCTCTTCCCCTCCCGCAACGCCAATCACTGTCGGGATGGTTTTCAGTTCTGGCATGGAGATACCAATCAGCTCCTGATGAATTTGCATATCCTCCACCAGCTCACCATCAACGCGCATAAAATAGCCAAGGATATCGCCCACAGCGCCTTTCCGACCAAACATTAGCTGTTCACCATCACTGATATAGCCAGAACGCATAATTGTCGCCTGCTGTTTCTGATTAACTGCGCCAATACCAACGATAGCAATATCAGCCGCACAAGCCGCTAGCAAAACATCTCGGACACTGCTCTCCTGACGAAATGTTTCAGCAACCTGAGCAGTGGAAGCACGTAATGGGGCGGGGATAATACTGATTGAACAGGCTGCATCCAGTTGACCAATACCGGTCATGTAAGGACCGACGCCACCGGATAATGTGACTAGCCTAATTTGTTGTGATGAGATAAAACCACTTAAATGTTGCAATGTGCACATGGTAGTTTCACCAAATCCCACAGCCAATAATTGCTGCGGTTCAATCAATGCCATCAGCAAATGTGCCGCGCCAACCCCCAATCTGGCATTAAGATTCATATTTGCCAGCGCAGGCAAAACGCGTACCTGTTTCAAAGAGAAATGTTTTTGCAGGGTATCTTCCAGTGCCAAACACCCCTCGTAACGAGAGTTAATTTGTACCCGAATGACGCCTGATTGCCGCCCTTTCTCCAGTAATCTGGAAACTTTTAACCGGCTTAAACCAAGCAAATCGCCGATGTCACCTTGTGTCAGGCCATCGTGATAGTAAAACCATGCAATACGCGCAAGCAGCTCTTCTTCACTCATGCTATTACCCGGATAGGTGTCCTCAGACGATATACCCGTCATCTTTCAAGTTGCCTCTTTGTTGGCTGCACTCTCTCACCCCGGTCACATAGTTCCCTATGCTCCCGGGGATTCGTTCCCTTGCCGTCGCGATGCATCTTGAAATCCATAGGGTCTATATTTTTCTCTTTAGCTGATTTTTCTTTCACTGATTTTATCGACATAACCACTTTCTTTTATCCGCGCTCAACAGATAACCATTAAAACGTATAACACGCCAGAGTTTTACCGCAAAAATTTGAACACAATTCAATGAATATATAAATTTTTCACAAAATGTGATTTAAATATTGCCAATCTCATAATTTAACAGCTACCATGTTGAACAATTGTTTTTTAAATAGATAAATGTTCATTTTGTTTGCCTCCGCACCTGCATGTAAGAGGATGCCGCGATGTTACATAACAACACCGCAGTACCACCGCTATTAGAAGTCAGTGGCATCAGTAAGCAATTTTCCGGCGTAATGGTACTGAAACATATTGATTTTACTCTGTTTCCAGGGCAGATACAGGCTCTGTTAGGGGGTAATGGTGCGGGCAAATCAACACTGATGAAGATTATTGCTGGTCTCGAACAGCCGGATAAAGGCACGCTCAAGATTAGCGGTCATCATGTTAGCCATCTTAATCCCACTAAAGCCCACCAATTCGGTATTTATCTGATACCACAAGAACCACTGTTATTTCCGAATTTGTCTGTACAGGAAAACATCCTGTTTCGTTTGCCAAAGCATCAGGTAGATAAGTCTAAAATGAAACAGCTACTGGCATTACTTGGCTGTCAATTAGATCTACATGTCAGTGCTGGCAGCCTTAATGTTGCCGATCAACAACTGGTCGAAATTATGCGTGGCCTGATGCGTAATTCGAAAATCTTAATCCTTGATGAACCTACCGCCTCCCTAACACCAGTAGAAACCGAACGCTTATTTGCCCAGCTCCGTGAGCTACAACAGCAAGGTGTCGGCATCATTTTTATTTCCCACAAAATCCCTGAAATTTACCAACTAGCAGATCAGGTCAGTGTCATGCGTGACGGCACTATTGCCTTAAGTGGCAAAATCCGCGATTACACAACGGATGACATTATTCAGGCTATTACACCGGCCGCAAAAGATCAGCCATTAAATGGCACCCCAAAATTGGGTCTGGATCTTAGCAATAACCAGCACCAGACAGTACCTGATCGACCAATACTGACAGTCACCAAGCTAAGCGGTGAGGGTTTCAGCAATATCTCATTCTCAGTGAAACCGGGTGAAATTCTTGGTTTGGCCGGGGTTGTTGGTGCTGGCCGTACAGAACTGGCTGAAACACTTTATGGCCTGCGCCCTGCGGTATCCGGCGAAATTAAGTTAAAACAACATACTGTTAATGGGCTAAAAACGGCTCAACGTCTGGCCCAAGGTTTGGTTTATTTGCCGGAAGATCGACAGTCATCAGGATTATTTCTGGATTCATCACTCGGCTGGAATATCTGCTCACTAACCCACAACCGCAATACATTCTGGATACGCCCTGCCTATGATACAGCGGTACTTGAACGCTATTGCCAAATCCTAAATATCAAATTCAGCCATATCAACCAACCAATTAAAACGCTGTCCGGTGGTAATCAACAAAAAATTCTGATTGCTAAATGTCTGGAAGCTCACCCCGCCGTCCTGATTATTGATGAACCTACACGTGGTGTGGATGTCGCGGCACGCAATGATATTTACCAACTGATTCGTCATATCGCCCAACAGCAAGTGGCCATTATTTTTATTTCATCGGATCTGGATGAAGTGGTTCGAATCGCTGATCGGGTATTAGTCATGCATCAGGGAGAAATCAATGGCGAGCTAACTAAGCAACAGATGGATGTTGACACCATTATGCATATCGCTTTCGGCGAACATAAACCACAACAGGCGACATCATGTTGAAACTTATCCAGAATAACCGCGAAATTACCGCATTGATTGCCATTCTCTGCCTGTTTGGCTTACTCAGTGTTATCGACCACCAGTACTTTAGCTTACAAACTGTCACCCTCGTTTTTAGCAGTGCGCAGATCCTTATCTTGCTTGCAATGGGGGCAACACTGGTCATGCTGACTCGCAATATTGATGTCTCTGTCGGCTCGATTGCTGGCTTATGCGCGGTCATTATGGGAATGTCACTGAATGCCGGCTTTAGCCTGTCCGTTTCCTGCCTGTTGACTCTTCTGCTCGGCATGTGTGCCGGATTCTTCAATGGTGCGCTGGTCACCTGGTTGAAAATTCCCGCGATCGTTACCACCCTCGGCACGTTGGGGCTTTACCGTGGGCTGATGTTATTGCTTACTGACGGTAAATGGATCGAAGGCTTACCAAACGAATTAAAGCGCCTTTCCGCACCTTTATGGCTCAATATCTCACCTATCGGTTGGCTGTTAATGATCCTGATATTAGCAATGGCGTGGATACTAGCAAAAACCCCATTTGGCCGAAGCTTTTACGCCACAGGAGACAACCTGCAAGGTGCTCGTCAACTGGGCGTTCGTACAGATAGCATTCAAATTATCGCCTTCTCCGTGAATGGTGTCATGGCAGCACTGGCCGGAATTGTTTTTGCTTCCCAAATTGGTTTTATCCCAAATCAGACCGGCAGTGGGCTGGAAATGAGAGCTATCGCCGCTTGTGTGCTAGGCGGCGTCAGTCTGCTTGGCGGCACCGGTACAGTGATCGGCGCTATTTTAGGCGCATTTTTCCTGACGCAGATAAACAGCGGATTAGTACTGCTAAAACTCCCTGCCTGGTGGAACGATTTTATTGCCGGATTTGTTCTGCTGGCGGTGTTGATTTTTGATGGACGCCTTCGTTGTGCCATCGAAAAAAATATCCGCCAACAAAAATATGCCCGTTTCCTCAAAAATGACAAAAGTAATCAGGTGACATAATGAATATCGGTCAACGTTATGGCTGGGAATTGGCCTTAGCCGCATTACTGATTATTGAAATACTGCTGTTTGGCATAGCAAACCCGCGCATGCTGGATATCAATATATTGTTGCTGAGTACCAGTGATTTTATCTGTATCGGGATTGTGGCCTTGCCACTGACTATGGTTATTGTCAGTGGGGGTATCGATATTTCATTTGGCTCAACCATTGGTCTGTGCGCGATATCACTCGGAGTAATGAATCAGGCCGGTATTCCAATGGCCGCCGCTATTCCTTTGACACTACTGGTCGGTGCAATATGTGGAATAATCAATGCGGCACTCATTTTATATACCGGCATTAACCCACTGGTTATCACACTCGGTACCCTATATCTGTTCGGTGGCAGTGCCCTGCTACTTTCCGGCATCTCCGGTGCAACTGGTTACGAAGGTATTGGTGGCTTTCCACAAGCATTGACTGATTTTGCCAATTTGGCTTTGTTTGGCCTACCCATGCCATTGATGCTATTTCTACTCTGTCTCCTTATTTTCTGGCTGTTCATGCATCGTACCCACAGTGGACGCAATATTTTTCTGATTGGACAAAGCAGTAAAGTTGCCCGTTATGCGGCAATTCCTGTTGCCCGAACCCTATATCTTCTCTATACCCTGACCGGCATAGCTTCTGCTATCGCCGCCATTGTATTAGTTTCCTATTTTGGATCAGCGCGCTCTGACCTCGGCGCATCATTTCTGATGCCAGCAATCACCGCAGTAGTATTGGGCGGAGCCAATATTTACGGTGGTTCAGGTTCAATTATCGGCACCGCGCTGGCTATATTATTAATTGGTTATTTACAACAGGGGTTACAGATGGCTGGCGTCCCCAGTCAGGTATCCAGTGCCCTTGCTGGCGCCCTGTTGATTATTGCCGTGGTAGGACGTTCCATCAGCTTGCACCACCACCGAATCCGTGACTGGATACAACGATGGCGAAATCAGAGATTGTCTTCATAAACCTACAGATTGAATTTTATGACATTACAGTCCCTCTGAAACCCAACAATATGGAGAGAGTAATGAAAACACTGATCCTGAAAAAACTGGCTCTAATTAGCCTATTAAGTCTGGCTTGCGCCTCTTGGGTACACGCCGCCGAAAGAATCGCTTTCATCCCTAAACTGGTCGGTGTCGGCTTTTTTACCAGTGGCGGCCAAGGTGCCGTAGCCGCCGGGAAAGCTTTGGGGGTCAATGTGACCTATGATGGACCAACAGAACCCAGTGTTGCCGGTCAAGTTCAGCTTATCAACAATTTCGTGAACCAAGGCTATAACGCTATTGTGGTCTCTGCGGTTTCACCGGATGGTCTGTGCCCTGCGTTGAAACGAGCCATGCAACGGGGAGTAAAAATCCTGACCTGGGATTCAGATACTTCGCCGGAATGCCGTTCTATCTATATTAACCAAGGAACGCCAAACCAACTAGGCGGAATGCTGGTGGATATGGCCGCCAATCAGGTGCAAAAAGAGCAAGCCAAGGTCGCGTTTTTCTACTCCAGCCCAACGGTCACTGACCAAAACCAATGGGTCAAAGAAGCTAAAGATAAAATTGCCGCGGAGCATCCAGGTTGGGAGATTGTTACCACCCAGTTTGGTTATAACGATGCAACCAAATCCTTACAAACCGCAGAAGGGATTTTAAAAGCCTGGAGTGACCTGGACGCCATTATTGCCCCGGATGCCAATGCCCTGCCAGCCGCGGCACAGGCAGCAGAAAATCTGAAACGACAAGATGTTGCGATTGTGGGTTTCAGCACCCCCAATGTCATGCGCCCTTATGTTGAACGCGGAACCGTCAAGCAATTCGGGCTATGGGATGTTGTTAATCAAGGCAAAATTTCAATCCATGTCGCTAATGAATTACTCAAGAAAGGTGATTTAAATGTCGGCGATAAACTAGATATTCCCGATATTGGCATTGTTGAAGTTGTACCAAACCGCGTTCAGGGTTACCGCTATGAAGCCAAAGGAAACGGTATTGTTGTTCTACCTGAACGGGTCATTTTCACCAAAGACAATATCAATCAATACGATTTCTAATACGACTGTCCAGCAATCTCTGCCATGCAGGGTTGCTGGACCAATGTAAGTGAGTTAGGAGAAGAAAAATGGCAGATTTAGATGATATTAAAGATGGCAAAGATTTTGGTATTGATATCCCACAGAAGAACAGCCTATTTGAACTGAAAGGTTGCGGCGCACTGGATTGGGGAATGCAATCACGACTTTCACGCATTTTTAATCCCAAAACCAATCGAACGGTGATGTTGGCTTTCGACCACGGTTATTTTCAGGGGCCAACAACCGGGCTTGAACGCATCGATATCAATATTGCTCCACTATTTCCCCATACCGATGTCTTAATGTGCACCCGTGGTATTTTGCGTAGCCAAGTTCCACCCGCGACCAACAAACCGGTGGTCTTGCGTGCTTCCGGCGCCAACTCGATTCTGACGGAGCTGTCCAATGAGGCGGTCGCGGTTGCTATGGAAGATGCTTTACGCCTGAATGTCTGTGCAGTAGCTGCTCAGGTCTATATCGGCTCTGAATATGAGCATCAATCAATTAAGAACATTATCAAATTAGTCGATCAGGGAATGCGTTACGGTATGCCAACAATGGCAGTCACCGGCGTTGGGAAAGATATGGTTCGGGATCAGCGCTATTTTTCTCTGGCGACGCGCATTGCGGCCGAGATGGGCGCACAAATCATTAAAACTTATTATGTCGATACTGGCTTTGAGCGTATTGCCAGCGGATGTCCGGTTCCTATTGTGATTGCCGGTGGTAAAAAGTTACCAGAAAAAGAAGCTCTGGAGATGTGTTACCAGGCTATTGATCAAGGGGCTGCCGGTGTTGATATGGGACGTAATATTTTCCAATCCGAAGCACCGGTTGCCATGTTAAAAGCGGTTCAAACCGTTGTACATCAGAATGAGAATGCCAGCAAAGCTTACGAGTTATTTTTAAGTGAAAAACAATAAGGAGAAATTGAGATGCACGTAACTTTGGTTGAAATTAATGTTAAGCAGGACAAATTAGACGAATTTATTGAAATTTTTCGCCTTAATCATCTGGGATCAATTAAAGAAGCAGGCAATTTACGTTTTGATGTATTACGGGACGAAAATATTCCAACCCGCTTTTATATTTATGAAGCCTATGTTGATGAAAACGCGGCTAACACACACAAGCAAACCCCTCATTATCTGAAATGTGTTGAACAACTTGAATCCCTGATGTCTGAACCAAGGAAAAAGAGATCGTTTATTGGTGTGATGCCAGAAATAAAATAAATATACCCGTTATCTTTCAAGTTGCCTCTTTGTTGGCTACACTCACCCCGGTCACATAGTTATCTATGCTGCCGGGGATTCTCCCCCTTGCCGTCGCGATCCATCTTGAAATCCATTGGGTATAAAACGCTTCAATATAACGATAAAATACAACTTCGTTTAAATCACTAAATTATCCGGGACAGAATATTCTGCCCGAGGGTTTTGTTCTCGTATCACTCTTAATATTTCACAACCAAGAACAACATTGCTTCCATTAGGTATATCAGTAAAATCAATCAACAATAAATTCATATAAAGATTGAAGATCAACAAAATTAAAATCTTTCCCTAAAGCGCTCGGCAATCTTTTCAAGCTCGTCCATTAACTCAATGTCTCTATCAGTTCCCACTATGTCATTAGGTTCATTGTGATTCCAGTGCTTAATAATCGCAATTAACAAATAGGTATTTTGGTCAAAGAACCCAAAACAGTAAACTAGAACATAACCGCTCGTTCGTCTAAATTGCACCAACTTGAGTGAAAAACCACTTTCTCTGTAATGCAAGTGTTGCAACTCAAGGTAAGAACGGTTATTCGTGAACTTATAGGGAACATCCCGACCAAAGGTAATGGGCAAACCTTTTCCTTCTTTGTAGGCTTTGAAGTCATCAACCAAGGCTTTGGTTTTCTGTTCACCCAAAGCATCTTTCAAATTACTGTATGTAAATATTCTTACCACCGTTAATTTCCCTTTTTCTTGATCAGCGACTCCGCCATTTTATCTGCAACTTTTTTCATCTCACTTTCATTAAGATGAAAATTGCCGGTAGCTGAAAGTACTCCTTGTTCATCAAACTCGCAAATCACTAATGGCTTGCCTTGCCCCCTCTTTGAAGAAATTTGTATGCTTTTTATGACCATTCTTCGTAGTCTCCAGTGGAGCCGTGTTTGAGTTTCGTTGCCATCTCAGTAGCAATCTGATTCATATCCAAACCTTCACCAGTAAAATTAGCTGGAATGTTTTTTAACTCAGTTGTCCCTCGTTGAGCAAACTCAACAAAATTAATAATCTCTTCATACATATGTGCAGGTACAGCATAGAACTGGATCTGATTGTTTGATGAAACAGCAATAGCATCTCCTTGTGCTTCCGCCAAGGCAGCGCCAGGATTGGATTTGAACTTGCTTATCGGTATGGTGTAACCACACATAACCTTCTGTAACATATAGAATACCTCCACTTTACACTGCCATATATAGTTCCAAATTCAGCTCTAAGTATAGAGCTATATTTGGAGACTACCAACATTTTGTTGGTTGTAGACAACAACCTATCAGCGTCTAGCGAGCAATCCGCTCCTACACTTTTTAGTTACCGTTTACTCTGAATATACATACATATTAATTAAACACTCGCCTATAGTGCAGTTATTAGTCCTGATGAATCATTATAAAGCAGCCATATATTGCCGTTTGCAAAATGAATTTATTGACTTACAGAATGCTTACAACAAACTTTATCTTCCAAGAATAACGCTGCATTCTTCCTGTCTATTAATAAAATCAACCAACAATAATTCCCAACAGAATCTCTCAAAGTCAAAATCTGTATTACTGAATGTCGTGTTAATAATACCGATATCGCCAATAAACAATTGCTTTAAAACCAACCAAAAAGATTGACTTTTAATCAAATTTCGCTATTTTTGAGGAATGGAAAGAGCCTTGATTAGCATTCTCCTCTTTGATACTAACTTAGGATATTTCAAAATGCTCTCCAAACAGGCAAGCATACTTATGTTTTACCTTCTTGGCAGCATGGCGAAAGTTAGAAGAAAAAGAGACGAGTCTGACAACCAAACTACTTTCTTATCTACATCATTCATACCAATGACATAGGAGTACATATATTTTGGCTGACTTAATCTATCTGACAATAAAAGGGAAAAATCAGGGACTAATCTCTGCGGGTTGTTCATCAATTGACTCGATTGGTAATAAATGCCAAGTTAACCATCAAGATGAAATTCTAGTTTACGGTTTGAGCCACTCAATGTTACGTAAGAAAAACGTTAAACATCAACCGGTGATAATTAGAAAACCCATTGATAAATCAACGCCTCTGTTAGGTGTTGCAATTTCCAATAATGAAGTAATGGATTGTTTTATTAACCATTATCGGACAAGTTTAAATGGAGGATTAGAATTATATTTTAATTTAAAGCTAATCGGAGCTCAAATATTGGAATACAGTGTACTCCATCCTAACTCTTTAGAAAATAATGACCAGCAACCTCAAGAAACTCTATCGTTAATATATAAAAGTATAACGTGGAACCATATTATCGCAGGGACCGGCGGTTATAGTATATGGGAAGATACGGTATATTAACTTCCAATAAGATACCACCTCCCAAACGGGAGGTATTTATACCCGTCATCTTTCAAGCTGCCTCTTTGTTGGCTGCACTCGTTCACCCCAGTCACATAGTTATCTATGCTCCCGGGGATTCACTCCCTTGCCGTCGCGATGCATCTTGAAATCCATAAGGTATAGATAAACTTCACTCTATAATCCATTAAATAAATATCAATTCTTTTCTTTTTCTTTTTCTTTTTCTTTTTCTTTTTCTTTTTCTTTTTCTTTTTCTTTTTCTTCACTATAAGGTTTACCCATAGTAAGAAGACAAGAATATGCAATTGCAAAAAACAAAGCACCAAACCGGATTGATCTATAATCATAAATACTAAAATAATGTGGAAATATATATACCAGTACACCACCATTTACAGCAATATTATGCTGAACAGTATTAACAACCACAAAAAATAACAGTAAAAAGCACCGTTCGAATATAACCCCTTACATATTCCATCAACTTAAAAAGTACAATAAGCACGAAAATAGATAATTGCGTAATAAATAATTACAAAAAAGACATTATAATAGGATAACGTCACATCATCATTCATTTTTTTTACCATTATTTCCGCTTTGCTTTTCTTCCTCCTCACTATAAGATTTACTCACAGGCATTAGAAAACAATATGCAATCAGAAAAAACAAAGCACCAAACCGGATTGATCTATAATCATAAATACTAAAATAATGTGGGAATATATATATCAGAATACCACCATTTGCCAAAATATTATATTGAACAGCATTAACAATCAAAAGAAAAATAGAAAAAATCACCTCTCGGATATGGGTCTTTAAATACCCCCTTAGCTTAAGAAGTATAATAAACATGAAAATAGAAGTTGCGTAATAAATAATTACAAAAAAGACATTGTAATAGGATAACGTCACATCATCATTCATTTTTTTCACCATTATTTCCACTTTGCTTTTCTCTTTCCTCACGATAAAATTTGCTCACAGGCATCAGACAGCAATATACAATAAAGAAAAACAAAGCACCAAACCGGATTGATCTATAATCGTAAATACTAAAATAATGTGGGAATATATATATCAGAACACCGCCATTTAATAAAATATTATATTGGATAACAGTAAAAACCAAAATAATAACAGTAAAAACAACCGCTTGAATATAAATTTTTACGTACCCCCTAAACTTAAAAAGTACAATAAACACGAAAATAGACATTGCGTAATAAATAATTACAAAAAAGACATTGTAATAGGATAACGTCACGTCATTATTCATTTTTTTCACCATTAGAAATCGAATAAATACCAAAACTAGTCACAAGATCACCAGTAATCTCAGCAAGCAAAGGTATTTTCCCCATCTCCTGCCACCCTCTGATGTAATCAGTTTTTATATACCGAAATAAACGAAACGTTCCGAGCCTCACAATAGATCTTGCCATTCCGTACCCAGACAACGCCAGATCTACATAGCCGTAAACTCTATCACCATCAGCTCCACTATAACCAAGCGTTTTAGCTGCATCACGATAAACATCCCTTACCGGACCTGAAACCTCTTTCCTTAATAACAGGTAATACCCATTCTCATAAACATTATTTCCTCCCTGTATCAGTAGAGGTACACCAAAACCGGCACAAGCTGCGCCAAGAGAGGCCACACACACGCCAAGACCAGCAAAGATTTGAGAACCACCGCTAACAAAACCAATTCCTTTCAAAGTTAAATTGATTGTTTCATCCTCTTCTTCTTTTTTTTCTTTTTGAACAATCATATATATCTGGCTATCATTCATTAACAGGTCAAATTCCTGTCTCTTTAGGTTATCTATTTCATCTTGCAGGATTGCAATACCACCATCAACAGATAAGCAATTTGTACCTATCTCATGATTAACCGTTCTGATGAGTTCATTTATTTCAAAAAGGAAACGACTTCCGCTTCTAACATCAGAAAGATATCTAAAATTAAGCCTGGATGATATCTCATGTAATTCTTTAATTTTGAGATCTAAATAATGCCAACTCTGTCTTGATGAAAATACCATGTTAAACCTCTATAACTCGTTAATTTTGACTCATGCGATCCCCAAACAATGTGATAACCATTCCATGATCCTGTCCAAAAGAACATTGTAAGCCCTTAACCTTAGAATGCTGATTCTAAACTCCAATGGATAACCGTTATATAAAAAGGTCCTCATCCACGGCTGAATCAGATAGCTATGATTTGGTCCCACATGATCCTAATTCCTGACAATACCTATTAAGGCACTCCAATATCGAGAAATACTTTTCCATAGCGAATACCCAAATTATCTGGGCCATACAATATCTTTCACTACTTCTACCAAACCCATTAAATCACAACAATAGAACAACAAACAGTCTTTTTTCCCCGAATATTCTATTTCCTAAACACTAACCATTATTCAAACCTAATTTTTCTCTAAACACTATCTATTATTCAAACCTAACCATTCCCTGCTATATGCTATTATTTTCTTCCTTACACGATTAGAGTTTCATTTGAAATAACATTTTCCACATCGGCTTAATGCCAAAATCAATAATATCAGTCAGGCAATGTCTCTTATGCTCAGGCATAGTGCTCTCAATTGGAGGATACAATGCACAATGATAAAACTGACGCCTACGTCAAACGATTCAATCAGGTATTTAATTATACCCGTCATCTTTCAAGTTGCCTCTTTGTTGGCTGCGCTCACTCACCCCGGTCACATAGTTATCTATGCTCCCGGGGCTTCGCTCCCTTGCCGCCGCGATGCATCTTGAAATCCATAGGGTATATATTGAGCGCCATTTGGATGAGCCGCTCACATTGGAACAACTGAGTGAGGTAGCGAATTTTTCGCGTTATCACTTTCACCGACAGTTTGCCAATTACTGCGGTATACCGGTAGGACGCTATATCCAATTAATGCGATTAAAGCGTGCTTCCTACCGTTTGGCATTCAATCCGCTAGAAAAAATCATCGATATTGCGTTGGACGCAGGTTTTCAAAACCCGGAATCATTCAGCCGGGCCTTCAAACAGTCATTTGGTCTGACACCAAGCCAGTTCCGTAAACAACCGGCTTGGATAAATTGGTATCAGCGCATTCCTAAGCACATATTTTACGGCACGTTATTAACAGTTTGCCCAAAACCTCGAAAGAACGGTGCGGTCGTATTAGAGGATGGCCGCCAGCCATCCTCCAACATTTCATCAATAAGAACGTACAACCTCATTAATTTTTACTCAGATTAATTTAGATAACTCTTTTTGGACTATTCGCATTTTTTTTATAAACAATAATTTCATCAAAATCGTTATTACGTGTCAGCCACAGAGAAAGTGCTTTCAGCGAATCAGGGGTAAATTCATCACAGCGAGCGGTTATCTCCTCCGGTGTCAACCAGCATACATCATCAATTTCCGCTTCCTGTAAAGCAAACGGACCATGACTGATGCAACTGAATAATGCGCCACAAATACGGCAATCCTCTGCTTCATAATAAAAACTACCATGTTCTGCAAAAGGCACACCGGCAATACCCAACTCTTCTTCTGCTTCGCGCCGGGCAGAATCCAGCATATTTTCACCCGCCATCACAACACCACCTGCGGTCGCGTCCAACTTTCCCGGATAAAAATCTTTAGTTACTGTACGATGTTGAACCAAAATCTTTCCCATACCGTTGTGAACGACAATATAAGTCGCACGGTGTCGTAAACATTGGGCACGCATTTGCCGACGCGTAGCCTGAGCAATGACTTCATTATTTTCATTAACGATATCAATCCACTCAACACTCGCTACATTCTCTTGATTCTCTTGTTCCATCTTCAAAAACCTTTTTTATTAGCAGAAAATTGCAAATCTACAAGATGTTTATTTTAATCAAAACAACCAAATCGATAGGGACTCTACGAAGTTATTCGTTTCGGACAACTCATGCAACCTTTTCGCTAAACTTGAAATAAAACTGCAACGAAACTGTAGTCCGATAAGATTTTTACGGGTCATGATAACAGGGTTAATGGCTTTATCTTATCAACCCTGCAAATTAGAAAAGAGAATCTCAACCATCATCCGCCCAATATTCCTCATTATGGCGGCATTATTTTCTAGCGATCTATTGTTTGGTTATATACCCGTCATCTTTCAAGTTGCCTCTTTGTTGGCTGCACTCACTCACCCCGGTCACATCGTTATCTATGCTCCCGGGGATTCGCTCCCTTGCCGCCGCGATCCATCTTGAAATCCATAGGGTATAAATGCCAATTCACTAATCTTAATATTTAATTTATTCACCTTTATTTCATCATAACTCTTTCTCAATCCGTGTGGCAATATTGGTATAACGCGTTAAGGCCAAAATACCCTGTTTATCTTGTAGAGTATCAATAAGTGCTTGCTCTAACTGGTTATCCATATTCAAAAATAGTGTGTTACGTTGCCGAATATCAGGAACAATATCACTCCTTTCATTCATTGTATTTTCAAATAATTTCTTCTGATCTTGATAAAAATAATATTTGTCTGGCACAAACAACTCTGCAATTCGATCGCCAATGTAATGAATATATTTAAGCATACGATGATCAGGTACTCCCAAGGCATATTTCAAAGTCGGGTTTGCATTACGTGGAAACCACTTATTCTTATCAGCGTCGCTTATCTGTTTAAAAAATTCTTTCTGAATCTCCAATGCCACCTTAATATTATCTTTCGTTTGATGATTCAATGACGGAATCAAATACAATTTTGCCATGACAGGTAATATTTCTGTGAGTCGTATAAGATCGTTTGAATCACTCTTTTTTAAAGTTTCAATAATGAGATCAGCTTTATAAAAGTGAACTATTTCCCCATGATGTAAGAAAACTTCCTGACCTTTTGTCAAACCCAATAATTCAATGGTACTAAATAGATAACCTAATGGTCCCCAATAATTATAAAGCCAGTTATCCAAATCTTTTTCCGGCGGCATAGAGGGAACCAAATCATTTTCATTCACATGACGGTAATGTGTAATATCTTCCAATTCTTGTACCGCACTACGGGTTAATGTCCGCGGCATCCCATAACTATATAAACAAGGATGATATTTTTTCAGTTGGGCACTATGCAATAACCCTAAAGCGCCCCCCAAACTATGTCCACAAACAAATACGTTTCGGTTTTTAGCTAAATCAATAATTTTATCAAACACATTTTCATCAGAACCGGGAGCTTTTAACTGACCAATAAGATTAAATGCCTCCCAAAATCCCCGATGAACTTTACCATTATTAATAAAACCACTGCATACACCATCTGGTTCACAACCCAATTTCAGTGGTTGATACATAATATCAGTAATGGCGTCATCAACACTCGCCGTTCCCCGCCAGCTAACAATAATTTCCTGTTGATTAGCGACATAAAATAACTCCGTATCTCCTATCCCACTTTCACCCGCTTTTGAATCAATAAATACAACATCAGTATAACGTTCACTAAATGGCACATCATAAACAATAGGAGTACGCGATATTTTTTCCACCTTACTCGGTAATTGAGATATATCCAGCATTTGTCGGTTAAAAAAATGAGTAATAGAACCTGCTATATCAACATTATCATCAAAATATGACAGCAATCCCATTAATGCCAAATTATAAGCATTCACCAGGGAATAATCTTTCTGATGATGTAACAATAGTACCCATGCGCGAAACGGACATACTTCCAAAACATACCGGCAGTTTGTTGAGAGAACCCGAAAACCTTTCGGTACCGAATCTGGGAAATGATAACGTGGCGGTTTATCTTCTATCCATTTATCAATTACAGGCAAACCATCACTTATCTGTCCAATCGTCACATAACGGTATTGATGACCTTCCGTTTCTGCTTTTGGTCGGACAATTGATGCCCTAATACCGCGTTTTTCCCGTAATGGACGCTGCTCCATTTCATCAGCTAATGGTTGAGCACTGATATATAACGTTACCGCATCAGGTGATAAGTTTTCTTCCCTAAACAATCCTTGATTATTAGTCACACCTTTGCGTTCATCTCGCAACCTCCCGCTACTTATCAGACGATAAGGCATATTCACTAATGGATTACCTTGTTCATCAACTAATTGAAACTCCACCCAATTTTCTGTCATTTTTTGGCTATCAATAATTTCACGTGGGCATAATTCGCTCATAATTATTATCTCCCTTTTTTTATTCTGGAATATTAATTAGACACTAAGAGCCTATCTCAATAGGCGTAATTGTTGCAGGCCATTCTTATCAATGAACAGTGAACACGGACAGCGCGGAAAAACCGGAGCGTACACGTAGTACGTGAGGATTTTGAGCACTGCCCAAGTTCGCTCTTTATGGCAAAGAAGGGCAAATAAAATAGCCCTATTGAGATAGGCAGTTATTATCAGGTCGATACACTAATAATAGTGGGAGAGAAAATTCATTCACTCAAGTCTGTAATTGTAATAAAATTCAACAAATGCAAAACGAATATAATTATGAAAAACATAAGGTAAAAAATGGCAACAAAATAACAATGCAGGTCATTGATTTATTTAATTTCACAAAAACTAGATCCACAAAAAATAAAAACCATAAATTTATCCCGGCTGCTCGCTAGCACCTGACTATCCTCTCAGTCTACGAGAACCAGAGGAAATCATAGCCAAATCGGGTATTGAGATTTATCATGCCGCCTTATCTCGTTAGATTTAGCTTAGTTCTTCATAAAAATACCCTATGGATTTCAAGATGCATCACGACGGCAAGGGAGCACCTCATTAACACAACAGAATCCATTGCCTGATTAATTTTTACAATATTTTTGTCTATTTTTGATAGACGATCCTATGCTTCAATCTCATAATTTGGACAATATTTTACTATTAATTTTTTTGATGAGATTTATTTATGTCCAGGTTAGAAAAATTATGCGCAGATTTTGCCGCCCAAACCAATATTATGTTGAATCTCTCTACCGGCGCAGTGCAATTAAACATTGGTGATTATGGCCCTTGGTGGTTAGAAGTAGATTCAACAGGATCAATGCTGACTTTTCATCATACAGTAGCTTCGTTTGTTAATCATGATGCGGAATTTTGGCTCTCATTAAATAGTAATATAAATATACTTGGAGGAGCATGGCTCGCATTACATCAGCCAACTCAAACTATTCGTCTCTGTTTACTTCAAGATATAGAGCGAATCGATGCGACTGATTTGGCTAATATTCTAGGAAATCTTCAAAGAATAAGAGCTGAACTCCCTTTTCCTGAAACTAAGCTTGCCACCTCCGCTTCAGCCCACGATATTTTAGTTTGAGATGTTTTTAAGATCGTGAATTAAAAAGCTTCATAGAAGAAAACACAATAAAATAATGGAGAAAAAGTATGCCAGATTTTTCAATACAAAGAGCTAATACCAGAATTGATATTCATCAAACTGAATTACATCAACCAGCTGCAACAGATAAAACTTGCCATTGCTGCGAGCCATTATTAAATAATACCATTGATAATCCACTTACAGCACCAACCTCGGTTATTACAGGATGGAATGAAAAATCCGTCGTGGCCAATAAACAAATTGAAGCTAATATTTCTCGTTTAGCCAGCGAAAGCACCGCTGCCCACAAAACGGTTGATTCTCTCTTATCCAACCTGGTGAAACTTTTCGTTCGAGCAGAGGGTAATGAATTAACCGCAATCACTAAAATGCTTAATGCTTATACTGGTGATAAACCCGGTTTTAGTATTGTCGGTCAGCTTGGCGCAGGTGGATTTACTCGAATTATTAACGAAGCACGGCAGAATGGCGTCAGATCTGATAGGGCTGATACAGAACCGCTAACATTGAGGGAAAAAGCCACTGCTTATTATGATCTCACCAACTCAGCTTATTTCCGCGATACTCTGGAGAAAGTTTATTCATCACCCGAATTGAAATCAGAATTCAAGGATATAATTGATATTGGTTACTTGGAAAGTAAAAACTTTGCACCCGCCCGCGGTTCCACTACGGAAAAACCCTTACCGGACCAATTAGCGCTTTACACTTTTAAAAATGAAAATAAATTTAATGCCTCTGAAAATCCCGAATTATATCAGGTGACTAAACAGGCAAATGGGCAAGAAGTTATCAGTAACCCGGCTCTGGCTGGCAATAGTCTTACAAAAGTCCAAAATGATTTCAGAGCACCGGCTCCTGATAAGGATAGCGTCTGGTCAACCGCCGCTTCACTTGAGGCCGATAATCGTTTGACCAACCGAGAGTTGGCATTTGCCAGTTTAAATCCTCGCAACCGGCTGGATAGAACTGACTATCAATTTAGTCAGTCAGAACCTATCAAAGCACATCAAGAATTAGCTAAGGAAAACATTATCGTACAACGTGGCAATGGCTTTTCTGTCTGGAATGTGAAAGAAAATACAGGATTTTCCAAGGATGCAGCTTTACACAATTTGCCAACTGTCGCTGCACCTTCCGGTACTACGGACCGTTTTATTACTGCGGCCAGGTTGTTGAGTGCGGGCCTGAAAAATGATCTTGCTTTAGGTGCGCCTACTCACGGGGAATCACCAGAGCAATCAATTCAACGTGGGGAGCGGGAAATGAAAGAACTCACTCGATGGCTGGCAACAGGTTATCTGGTTGATGATAATCATCATTCTATGATTGAAGTTAATTTAGGCGCGGCTAACCACGGTTTAGCGCCTCAGTGGGGATTGAATCTCTATACCGAACCTTTCTCCTCTCCTATACATGCCAAAGGATTTAGCATATCCAGCCAGGAAATATTGGCACAATTAGAAGGCCGCGATGATGTCCACACAGATTACTCTACTTTCAAAAAAGATCTGTACGGCGGAAGTCGAGCAACAGTTAACGCGAATGGCAGTATAAAAACAAGCTCTAGATAAGTACGCTTTTCTCCAGAAGAAAAGCTAATCAATTTCTTTTATCAATAGATCTTCCTGTCGTACTGCTCAGGAAGATCATTACTCAAGCTCTATTGCGTTAATAAATCAACGTCGCTCTTAGGCCAGGAAGAGTATCCGCGTATCTTACACACTACACAAATTAATGATAATGTGTCATACAATTACACGTTCCACTGGAGGTTCCATGATCGATCTGTATTATGCTCCAACGCCAAACGGCCATAAAATCACACTCTTCCTGGAAGAAGCTGGCCTTCCCTATAATATTCACCGAATTGATATTAGCGCAGGAGATCAATTCAAACCTGAATTTCTTGCCATTTCGCCCAATAATAAGATTCCCGCTATTGTTGATCAGCAACCAATCGATGGTGGTAAACCTATCGCTATTTTTGAATCTGGCGCCATTCTTACTTATCTGGCAGAAAAAACGGGCAAGTTACTCAGCAAAGATATGCGTGAGCGTGTTCAATGCCTGCAATGGCTGTTTTGGCAGATCGGTGGCTTTGGCCCGATGCTAGGACAAAATCACCATTTTAGTCATTTCGCGCCGGAAAAAGTCCCTTACGCGATTAATCGTTATCAGGAAGAGACAAAACGCTTGTATCAAGTCCTGAATACCCAATTGGAAAAAACACCCTATCTGGGCGGTCAGGAATACAGTATTGCTGATATCTCAACTTATCCGTGGGTTCGTGCTTATGAACGTCAGAATATTGACCTGAATGATTATCCGGCAGTGAAAAAATGGTTTGACACTATCAGTCATCGCCCCGCCACTCAAATTGCCTATAGCAAAGCTTAATATCTGTCTGCGGGGTAACTATTTCCCCGCAAAACTTGATCAGGCTGACAGATAGCTATATCTTTAACCACCAACCCTTATATCTCTGCTATATGCTATAGTTCTTATATCAACAACATTTTTTATATCAACAATTTAGGTTATAGGAGTGGTTATGCGTATTTTAATCACTGGAGGGACAGGTTTGATTGGTAACCGTCTGGTTTGCCAACTTCTTTCCCTATCCCATTCCATTACTATTCTAAGCCGCTCACCTCAAAAAGTTTATTCTCTATTCAGCAATCAAGCTGAATGCTGGACCAGCCTGAAAGATAAAACCGATCTCAACGATTTTGATGCCGTAATCAATCTTGCTGGCGAGCCCATAGCAAACAAACTATGGACTTCAACGCAAAAAGAGGAGCTGTGCCAGAGTCGCTGGACATTAACAGAGCAACTCAGCAAGCTCATTAATGCCAGCCAGACACCACCAGAAGTCTTTATTTCCGGCTCTGCGGTAGGCTATTACGGGGATCAGAATCAAACAATTGTCACAGAGCATGAGCCACCTCATGATGAATTTACTCATCAGCTCTGTAAGCAGTGGGAACAACTTGCATTACAGGCAGCCAGTGATAAAACCCGTGTTTGTCTTTTACGTACTGGTGTTGTACTGGCAAAAAACGGCGGCGCACTGAAAAAAATGCTTCCCTTGTTCCGTCTTGGGCTTGGTGGCCCGATGGGGAGCGGAAAACAGTATCTGCCCTGGATTCATATTGACGATATGGTGAATGGTATCTATTACCTGTTAATGACACCTGGTTTGAGTGGTCCTTTTAATATGACCGCCCCTTATCCAGTACATAATGATCAATTTGCCGCAACACTGGGAGAAGTATTACACCGTCCTACTATTATCCGAACACCTGCTTTTGTGCTGAAATTACTGATGGGAGAAGCTGCGGCACTGGTACTGGGCGGACAACAGGCAATACCGCATAACTTGGAACAAGCGGGTTTTAGCTTCCGCTATTTTCAGCTAAAAGAGGCATTTCAAGACTTACTAGATGCTAAATCTCAACGCTTTTAGCCCCTTGCCAACGGGTAAATAGATCATGAGGTAGCTCGATATCAAACTGATCAAGCACTCGGTTAACCGTCTGGTCAATAATATCCTGAATCTGTTGAGGCTGATGATAAAATGCAGGCACAGGCGGCATAATCACCGCACCAATTTCTGCCGCTTGAGTCATCAGCCTGAGATGCCCCAAATGCAACGGCGTTTCCCTCACCCCAAGCACTAACTTACGACTTTCTTTCAATACAACATCTGCCGCTCTGGTTACTAATCCATCAGTATAACTGTGGACAATACCTGAAAGGGTTTTCATTGAGCATGGTAGAATTACCATGCCCGAAGTTTTGAATGAACCTGAAGAGATAGCAGCAGCGATATCTCTGTTGTCATACACAACATCAGCCAGCGCCTGCACATCCCGTAAACTATAATCTGTTTCAAGCGCCAGTGTCTGGCGAGCAGAATGACTGATAACCAGATGTGTTTCTACCCCTTCAACTGGTTGTAAAACTTGCAGTAGCCTTATACCATAAATGGCCCCACTTGCTCCTGTAAGCCCTACTATCAATCTTTTCATTCTTTCCTCATACAAACACTGAACAACTATTTAAACCCGAAAATCATCAACCTTCATTATAGATATCCAGATTTTCAATTTCATTCTGATTATTCAGTTTTACTTCATCGTCTTTACGCAGATTCTCCAGATAATAGAGATAAGTCTGGTCAACGTCTTTGGTAACATAAACGCCATTGAATACTGAACTCTCAAACCCATCAACATCCGGGTTTTCTTCACGAACAGCGTCGATCAGATCAGTTAGATCCTGAAATATCAATGCATCTACACCAATAAGTTGGCGAATTTCATCCACTTCACGCCCATGAGCAATCAGTTCATTTGCATTGGGCATATCAATGCCATAAACATTCGGGAAACGTACTTCCGGTGCCGCCGAAGCAAGATAAACTCTCTTCGCGCCGGCTTCACGAGCCATATCAACAATCTGTTCTGACGTTGTACCACGCACAATAGAGTCATCTACCAATAGCACATTTTTATCACGGAATTCTGCTCGATTAGCATTCAGTTTACGGCGGACTGATTTCCGGCGTTCCTGTTGCCCAGGCATGATAAATGTCCGACCAACATAACGGTTTTTTACAAATCCCTGACGATAGGGTTTACCGAGTATGCGTGCAATTTCTAGCGCAACATCGCAAGATGTTTCGGGGATTGGAATAACCACATCAATATGTAAGTCTTCCCATTCGCGGGCAATTTTCGCCCCTAGCTTATGCCCCATCCGTATGCGGGCGTTATAAACCGAAATTTTATCAATAAAGGAATCTGGGCGAGCCAAATAGACAAATTCAAATAAACAGGGGGTCAGAGAAGGATTTTCAGCACATTGACGAGTAAATAACTGACCTTGTTCAGTAATATAAATCGCTTCACCTGATGCAACATCCCGCAGGAATTCAAAGCCTAGCGTATCCAATGCAACGCTTTCAGAAGCGACCATATACTCATTACGACCATCATCCAAAGTACGCTTACCTAAAACCAATGGACGAATACCATGCGGATCACGGAAAGCAACTAACCCATGACCAATAATCATCGCAATGCAGGCATAAGCACCACTCACCTGTTTATGCATTGCCGCTACTGCCGCAAAAATATTGTCAGGCTCCAATGGATAATGCTGGAAACAATCCAGTTCACTAGCAAAAACATTAAGCAAAATCTCAGAATCTGACGTGGTATTCACATGGCGACGGGCATTCTCAAACAACTTTTTCTTCAACTCATGAGCATTCGTCAAATTACCATTGTGTGTCAATGTAATACCAAATGGAGAGTTCACATAAAACGGTTGAGCTTCCGATGCACTGGAACTGCCCGCTGTCGGGTAGCGAACATGACCAATCCCAATCGTTCCCTGTAAACGCAGCATATGCCGGGCTTCAAACACGTCTCTCACTAAGCCATTGGCTTTGCGTAAACGAAACCCATTGTTACCATCAATAGTGGCAATGCCCGCAGCATCTTGCCCACGGTGCTGAAGCACCGTCAACGCATCATAAATCGACTGGTTAACCGGTGTAAAACCGACGATACCAACAATACCGCACATGTAGTTCTTCCTCATCAGCCAAACGGAGAGGTATATTTCTCCGGCAAGAAACTTGACGCATTTTGCAGGTAGTCAAAGAACCACCTTATGATATGACTGAACTGCGGGATCAATTGTGACTGTTTCCAATCCTCACTTCGAGCCAATGGTGTAAATGTATCCAGAAAAAACAGAATAGCCGCGACAATCAGCACACCACGCAATGCCCCAAAGCAGACCCCCAGTACTCGATCAGTACCTGACAATCCAGTCCGTTGCACAAGAGAACCTATCACATAGTTCACCACGGAACCGACAATCAAAGTAGCAATAAACAGCAACGCAATAGCAATCCCGTTACGTACCAATTCATCTTCAAAACGGGTGAAATAGACCGCTAAGTAAGTATAAAAATGGCTTGCCACAAAGAAAGCACATCCCCAGGTGACCAGTGATAATGCCTCACGAATAAACCCACGAATCAGGCTAACTAATGCCGAGAAGCCAATAATGGCGATAATAACGTAATCAATCCAAACCATGTTTTAATTCCAAAATAGACACCTCGGCATCCGTTTCAGGTGCATTCTAACAGAAAACGAAAACGTTTGCGTAGCAGATTTCCTATCCTACTGAAAATAATTAAGGCGACGAATTTGAATAATTATCATCGCCGCAGTCACTTAATATTTACTTCTTCATGATAGTTGTCCTATTTGTCACATAGGCATCACCCACTTTTATTACGGCCTGTAACTCCTTACCTGCCCTTGTAATCCAGTCAAACTTTTCAATTCTGATAATGCCGAGTCAAGTTGTTGTTTAGAAGCGTTCGGACCGACATATATTCTCGTTAATTGCCCCTGAACCGGAGATGAAGGAACCGTATAAACCTGATAACCAGACAAACGTAGTCTGGCAACGATTTCATCTACCTTTCCGGCATTTTTCAAAGCACCCAGTTGTACGATATAAGCCTGCCCTTGCGGGGCTTTTTCAACCGGTTTAACTTCAGGTTTCGGTTCTGACTTAATCTCTGGTTTAGGTTTAAGCGCCGGTGCCGGCGGCTTAGTATCTGGTTTTGGTTCAAGCTTAATCTGTGGTTGAGGCTTCACTTCTGGCTGAACAGCAGGAGGGACTATCGGCGCAGGCTGAGGAGTGGTAACCAATGGTATTTCCGGCTGCTCCAGTGTTTCTGGCTGCAATGCCTCTGTCTCATCTTCCAGAGGCACTGATAATATTGGTGGATTAAGAGGAGGTATAGAGTCAATTTCTTGCTCATCCCCTGGCTTTGGAACCAAGGGAATTGATGCAAATTTATCTTCGTTATATTTCTTGTTGCCGTCTAACAACGCAGGCAGCACAATGACACCCAATGCTACCAATACAATTGTACCAACCAAACGATTCTGAAATTTACTTGCCACTTCCTTTCTCCCTGACCAGAGCCTCCATGACATGCGCTACCGTGTGGAATGAGCCACAAACAACAACAATATCTTGCTCATCAGCATCAGCCATCGCCTGATGCCAAGCACTTTCCACATCAGTAAATACCCGTGGCTGTCCAAGATGCTGAGCCAATGTCTGTGCATCTGCACCACGCTGTTCAGTCAATGGAGCGCAATACCACTCATTTATTTGCTGTGACAGGCAAGTCAGTGTACCGGCAATATCTTTATCACCTAGCATACCCACGACACCAAGGATTCTACTGCCCGGCTGACGGGGCAACTGGGCCAATTTCTGTACCAGATAAGCCGCTGCATGGGGATTATGAGCCACATCCAAGATCAACAATGGATTTTCACGAGCTATCTGGAAACGCCCAGGTAACTGCGCATTCTGTAACCCTTGATGGATTGCACTCTCATTAATAGCTCGACTGACTTTATCATCTTGTCGTAACAGGCAACAAATAACACCCATCGCCGTTGCGGCATTCATCAGAGGAACATTTGGCAAAGGTAGGTTGCTAAATAGCCTATCATCAGATTGCCAGTGCCAGTTTCTATCCTGTTGAGAGAAACGCCAGTCAATGCCACAACGGAACAACTCGGCGCCTAATTCACCCGCAACTTCCGCAATAGAAGATGGCATATCCGACTCACCCACCACGGCAAAACGATCTTTACGGAAAATCCCTGCTTTCTCACGACCAATATGTTCGCGATCAACACCCAACCAATCAATATGATCAATTGCAATACTGGTAATAGCGGCAATATCGGCGTCCACAACATTTGTCGCATCCAGTCGCCCACCTAAGCCTACTTCTAAGATGACCACATCCAGACAAGCTTGTTTAAACAGTTGCAAAGCCGCTAATGTGCCATATTCAAAATAAGTCAGCGAAATATCACCACGACGAGATTCAATATCCGCAAATACACGACAGAATTCCTGTTCAGGTAATTCTTTACCCTGAATACGAACTCTTTCGGTATAACGTACAAGATGCGGAGAGCTGTAAACACCCACTCTCAGCCCAGCCGCCAACAGAATAGATTCTATCGTGCAACAGGTAGTACCTTTACCATTAGTACCGGATACGGTTATCACCTTAGGTGCAGGATTAACCAACGCCAAAGTTCGGGCAAGTTTCCCCACACGCTCAAGCCCCATATCAATGGCCGTAGTATGCAGGTTCCCAAGGTAGGAAAGCCACGTCATCAATGGCGACGTGGCTTGAGGAATTTGTAAAGTGTCAGACATCTTCTTTATTGGTACTTATTTGAATATCCGCCTCAACATCAGCGGGTTCTGCCACAAATTCAGCAACAATTGGCTTAATGCCTGGCTGCGACTGATGGGTTAGTTTAGAAAGTAAACTGGCAAGGGTGTCACGCATTTCAGGGCGACGAACAATCATGTCAATCGCTCCCTTTTCCAGCAAAAATTCACTACGCTGGAAACCGGACGGTAATTTTTCACGAACGGTCTGCTCAATAACTCGTGGTCCGGCAAAACCAATCAATGCTTTTGGTTCAGCAATATTGATATCACCCAACATCGCCAGACTTGCTGAAACACCGCCCATTGTCGGATCGGTCATGATAGAGATATAAGGCAAACCACGTTCTTGCATTTTTGCTAAAGCAGCACTGGTTTTCGCCATCTGCATCAGCGACATCAATGCCTCTTGCATACGAGCGCCACCACTGGCAGAAAAACAAATCAGAGGACAATTGTCTGCCAATGCCTGTTCTACGGCACGGACAAAACGGGCACCAACAACCGAAGCCATAGAACCGCCCATAAATGCAAATTCAAAAGCAGCAGCAACAACTGGCATACCACTCAGGGTACCTTTCATCACGACTAGCGCATCTTTTTCTTGGGTTTGCTTCTGCGCCGCTGATATACGATCTTTATACTTTTTGGAATCGCGGAATTTAAGAATATCTTTTGGCTCTAATTCCCCCCCTAATTCCGTCGTTGCCCCTTCATCAAGGAATGTAGCCAATCGGGTACGCGCCGAAATACGCATGTGATGATCACATTTAGGGCAAACCTCAAGATTGCGCTCTAGCTCAGCACGGTAGAGCACCTGACTGCAACTATCACATTTAGTCCAAACCCCTTCTGGGATATTCGCTTTACGCGTTTGGGTAATGTTGCTTTTATTAAGAATTTTTTCAATCCAGCTCATTGAATGATCTTTCCGTCTGAATCTGGCTTATGCCAGTTTTGTTATTGTGTGCCATTAAACCACAATGCTATTACAGTGTGGATAAAAAACTGCTCAAACCTGTTACCGGTTATCACTCTTCTGCTTCATCACCGTACGACGATGACGCCAGATTTCAATCACTCCGGGCAGGATTGAAATAAAGATGATAGCGACAATCAACAGTTTCAAATTCTGTTGTACCATTGGCATATCACCGAATATATAACCAGAATAGGTGAATAACAGTACCCAAACTAGTGCGCCAATCACGTTATAAGCAGCAAAACGACGATAAGACATTTTCCCCATACCTGCAACGAATGGTGCAAATGTTCTGATAATTGGTACAAATCGCGCCAAAATAATTGCCTTCCCACCATGTTTTTCATAAAACTCATGTGTTTTATCTAAATAACTGCGGCGGAAAATTTTTGAATTTGGATTAGTAAATAACCTTTCGCCAAAAATGCGACCAATAGCGTAGTTCACCGCATCACCAATAATAGCCGCAATGATCATCAATGCCACCATGATATGCACATTCAGATCATTTGAGCCCAGAGCCGCTAAAGCGCCGGCAACAAATAACAGCGAATCCCCCGGCAGAAACGGAGTAATCACTAACCCTGTTTCACAAAATAAAATCAGAAACAGAATGCCATATACCCAATCACCATATTGTGCGACCAGTTCGGCTAAATGAATGTCAATATGGAGAATGAAATCAATAATAAATTTAGCAAAATCAAAAAAATGAGTCAGAAATTCCATAATATTCCCCGCTATGCCAAAACATCCGTGTCGGCAACTAGAAATGTTAAATCAGATCATCTGCCAAAAACAGAGGCCCCATAACCGCTCTCGGCAAATCAAATTGCGCCGGATAATCAACAGCAACCAGATACAACCCTGCTGCTTTTGCCGTCGCAGCGGCTTTCGTCCGATCTTTTAAAGCAAGCAACTGGGCCATCCAGTTAATATCCTGATTCCCACAGCCAATTTCCATCAGACTACCCGCAATATTACGCACCATATGATGCACAAAAGCATTGGCTTTAATATCTATGACAACGTAATGTCCGTAACGATTGACATTAATATGCATCACATTACGCCAAGGCGTTTTAGATTGGCATTGAACTGCACGGAAAGAGGTAAAATCATTTTCCCCTAATAAACATTGCGCAGCCTGGTGCATCCGCTTTTCATCCAGTGGATAGTGAAAATGGGTCACACCATTGGCCAGCACTGCCGGACGATAACGATGATTAAAAATAATGTAACGATATCGCCGGGCAGTTGCACTAAAACGGGCATGGAAACCCTCATCCACAGTTTTCACCCAACGAACAGCAATATCTGGTGGTAAATGTACGTTCACGCCCATTGTCCACGCCGCATCCTTGCGCTGAACAGACGTTTCAAAATGCACAACCTGCCCTGTTGCATGTACTCCAGCATCGGTTCGACCAGCACAAAATACTGATATGGGTTCATCGGCGACTTTTGATAGTGCTTCCTCTAGGCATCCCTGAACACTTTTTACTTCCTGCTGACGCTGCCAGCCATAATATCGACTGCCATCGTACTCAATTCCCAATGCAATTTTCATCTTTGAACCCGGCACAGATTCTGTTTGTTCTGTACCGAACATCAGTAAAATTGCTCCTGAATCAGTTTTTCCGCTGTCTCAACAGCCATTAATGCACCACCAAACCGGATGTTATCGGCCACAGACCAAAATTGTAATACTTCCGGCATACCATAATCGTGGCGCAGACAACCAATGCTCAATGCTTCATTACCCGATGCTTCTGTCACCGGCGTTGGATAATCATCGTCATCTGAAACGTTAATATCAATCATCCGCTCTAATTCTTCTCGTGCTTCTGCCACCCCAACCGGACGCAATGTTTCCAAATGGACTACTTGAGCATTGCCATAAAAAACGGAAGACTGAACGCAACTCACTGAAATGGGTAATCCCTCATCCTGTAAAATCTTGCGTATCTGATCCACAAGGCGACGCTCTTCACGCACAGAACCTTCAGCATCTGTTGGCAACGGCAAAAGATTAAATGCCAGTTGTTTACTGAAACGACCTGGCTCCGGTGGGATGCCATTAAGCAAACGAGCACTCTGTCCGGCTAATTCATCAACTGCCGCTTTGCCGTGAACAGAAACAGAGAACAGATTAGTCAAATGCAAACGTGCAATTCCAGCCGCATCCACCAGCGGTTTAATGGCGGTCAGTACCTGACTGGTCATACTATCTGCCAAGGCAATAATATTTCGGTTACGATAATCCGCTAAAACATGAGGATTCACCCCCGGAACAACTAAAGGTACATCAGGTTCCATAGCAAACAACCCACTGTTATCGATAACCAAACAACCTTCTTCTGTCGCTTTTTCAACATATTGTGCCGTGGCCTCCAATCCAGCCACAAAAAAAGCGAGCTGTACCTGTGACCAGTCAAAATCAGCAGCATCACCAACAACAAAATTTTTACCATTAAAACGCAGGCTTTCACCGGCACAGCGCTCACTGGCGAGAGGATACAATTCACCAACGGGAAACTGACGCTCTTGTAATAACGCCAATATCGCTTCACCTACTGCCCCTGTGGCACCCAATAGGGCAATATTCCAACCTTCTGACATGTTGGTTTTCTCCATCTATCTTTCTGACATGCAGATATATTTCTGCACGGATTAAATCAGTTCTGTACTGAAACCAAGAGCAGCTAGCAACTCAGCACTCTCTCTATTATCACAACATACAGTTAGGGATGACCATTCCCGGCGTTCTAAATAGTTTTTACGCAGATAATCAAATTGCCCTTTTTGACCGGCAACTTGCCGTAACGGGGTATCATCGCGGCGTACATCATACACTAAATGCATCAACCGCTTCAGTGTGCTTTGAGTTACATTTCCATGCAGGGTAACCCGGCTGAAATCTGGCTCTGGCAATAGATCAGATAAAGCCACTTTACGGGGTTGACCAAGGAATTCACAGTAAGCTTCAAATACCTGTGTGGTACCACGCGCTTTACCTTCGAGGGTATAACCCGCGATATGTGGTGTACCAATATCAACTAATTCCAGTAAGGGTAGGGATAAGTCAGGTTCCGGCTCCCAAACATCCAAAACAACACTAAGTTTCTTGCCACGTTTCAACACAGCAAGCAGCGCTTGATTATCAATAACTTCACCACGACTGGCGTTAATCAATATGCGGTTATCCGGCAAAGCCGACAATAATTCAGCATCTACCAAATGGTGTGTTTTATATGGGCCCGATAGATTCAATGGCGTATGGAATGTCAGAATATCCGCCTCTTTGACCAGTTTTTCCAGTGGACAAAATTCACCGACATCCCCTCTGGCAGCTCTTGGCGGATCACATAAAAGTGTTCGGATACCAAGAACGGCTAACCGTTCTGCCAGTCTCCTTCCGACATTACCGACACCGATGATTCCGACAACTTTATCCTTAAGCTCAAAATTATCACGTTCAGCCAGCAACATTAATGCAGAGAAAACATATTCAACCACTGCAATGGCATTACACCCCGGCGCAGCAGAGAATCCAATTCCTGCCTGCGATAACCACGACTGATCCACATGGTCAGTTCCCGCCGTTGCCGTACCGATAAATTTTACCGTGCTACCTTCCAACAGCTCTTCATTGACTTTAGTTACTGAACGGACCATAAAGGCATCAGCATTATCCAGTACACCTTCCGGCACCGGACGCCCCGGAATAGCATGTACATCCCCCAATTGCTGAAACAGTTGATCAGCATAAGGCATATTTTCATCAACCAGAATCTTCACTTAATTCCACCCTGTGGCATTAAAACGGACGTAGCGAACTATTTTGCCATTTAATCATAACAAAACCCATAATAACGGTTTCTTTTATTGCTAACTTTTCCTAAAACGCTCCGGTGTCGTGCCTGCCAATTGCTGAAACATAGCGATAAAAGCAGAAGATGAGCTATAACCCACATCAAAAGCAACTTCATTAACAGTTTTCCCCTGTTCCAACAAAGAGATTGCATGTAAAAACCGTAACCGCTGCCGCCACTCGCTAAATGACATTCCCAATTCTTGCTGGCAACGCCGTGATAAAGTACGTTCCGAGGTATAACGCTGTTTTGCCCATCGCGCTAATGGCGTATTGTCAGCAGGATTACTCTCAAGTTCCTGTAATATCGGCGCCAAAAGTTTATCTTTAGATGAAGGCAGATAGGTATGCTGAACAGGGGATTGAATTAACTGATCAATCAGCACTTGAGCTAACCGTAAATCCTGTTCTGTTTCTGGTATTTTCAATTTACGTTCAAAACAGTCAGTCATAATCGCATTGAATATGGAGTTAAGCCGGATAATACAAGGAGTATTCGGCAATAATTTCCCCCATTTAGGAGAAATATCTATTGCCCTAAATCTCATTGCTTTTCTACTATATCCAGAATGCTCTATTCCTTCCGGTATCCAGACACAGAATTGTGGTGGAGCTAAAAAATGCTGTCCTCCAGCATTCATTGCCATTACACCACAAACGACATAAATAAGTTGCCCAAATGGATGGGTATGACGTAAACACTCAGTATTCGCACTGAATAACTCGTTACGGAAAGAGATACTCGCAGGAATAGCCATGATATCTACAGGTTCATTCAGCTTTTCTGTCATATTGTCTTAATTGCCTTATCTATTGTCTGATTATCGTTATATATAATAAACCAGACACCTTTAGACTAAACCTTCATTTTTATCTCAATGTGATTCACTTATATGAATATGATTTTCCCTCTTCTGGCGGTCCTGATTTGGTCAATTAATGCCGTGGTGAGTAAAGCCTCCGCTACAGCTATTGATCCGGCTGCAATTTCTTTTTATCGCTGGTTTCTAGCCTTTCTCACATTAACACCCTTTGTTGTACTCTCTGTCATTCGTCGATGGAAAACAATCTGTCAATATTGGTGGAAATTATTAATTCTTGGCGCACTTGGCATGGTACTTTATCAAAGCCTGGCCTATTACGCTGCACACAGTATCAGTGCAACATTTATGGGAATTCTTAGCTCATTGATTCCTCTTTTGACTGTTATCATCAGTATATTTATTTTACGTGTTATCCCCACTGTCGGTATTGCTCTTGGTACCATTCTATCTCTGTCTGGTTTAGTCTGGTTGGTCAGCACCGGTGATCCCATATCATTATTGCAACACGGTTTAGGCCACGGTGAATTGATGATGTTGATTGCTTCCATCTCCTACGCACTCTATAGCGTGTTAACCAAACACTGGTCTATTCCATTACCCAACTGGCAATCCCTGTATGTGCAGATTGCTTTTGGAGTCCTGCTATTACTGCCAAATTTCCTGTTGACCAAAGATGTTCAATTGAATGCCAACAATATCTCGTTAGTCTTATTCGCCGGTATTCCAGCCTCGATCATTGCTCCCTATTTATGGATACAAGGTGTCATAAAACTTGGCGCTAATACTGCTGCCATATTTATGAATTTGACACCGATATTTACAGCTATTATCGCTATTCTGGTTCTACATGAAAAAATGCATAGTTACCATCTGATCGGGGGTAGCATAACACTGCTAGGGGTCATACTGGCACAACAATTACGCATTCCTCTTTTTAATCGTAAAACAAAAAAACCTCAGGAAGTTAATCATCAGAAAGCCTGAAAGGAATTCTTACTAATAAACCGCCCAGTGTTTCGCTGGGCAATAATTGGGGATGAGTACCATGATAAATACCGATATCTTTTACCAGAGCTAATCCTAATCCTGCCCCTTCATGCCCCGCAGCATTATCAAGACGATTAAAAGCCATCAGAGACAAATTGACTTCTTCTTTAGCAATCCCCGGCCCACTGTCATCCACTTCCAAATAACAGTATGTCTTACAAGAGTTGAGAATCACTCTAGCCGTAACAATGCCGCCTTCCGGTGTATATTTAATTGCATTGTCCAATAAGTTAGCACACATTTCCGTCAGTAATACCGCTTCCCCCTTGATCCATTGAACATTTTCGCCTTCATAACCCAAATCAATATTCTTACTTTCAGCCTGTTGCAAACGAGAAAAACATGCCTGTTGCAACAATTCGACTAGATTAACCGGCCTATAATCCCGAACGGCCTCCTTTTCATGCGCTTTCAAACGAGAGAGTTGTAATAGACGATCCGTCAGAGAGATAGTGTTATCCAATGTACTATCAATAGCCTGTAAGCTTTCTTTCCATTGCGCTGGATCTTTGCTGGCAAGCGCTACCGCTACTTGGGTTTTTAATACTGTTAATGGTGTTCTAAGTTGGTGAGAAGCATCCGCACTGAACCTCTCCTGACGACTCACCATCAATTTCAGTCGCTCTATATAACGATTAAATGCATATAACAATGGGGAAAGTTCCGACCAAGGCAACATATCCGGTAACGGAGTAAGGTCATTAGCGGGACGACGGACCATGACGCCAGAAAGTTTATGTAGTGGTTTAAGTAACTGTTTCAAAAGAAAATAAGCCAGAATCAGAGTCAACCCAACCACGGCTCCTTGACTCATCAAAGAAGATATTAATAATTGTTGCGCAAGATAATGACGGGAAGCTACTGTTTCAGCAACTAGTATCAACGCCATTCCCATCATTCCCCCTTCATTGATCGGCTGATAAAGGGCAGCAACCCGAATGGGCCGGCCGTGATATTCAGCATCATAGAAATAAACCAAAGCCGTGTATAAATTGGAGCGAAGCGTATCTTTAGGGATCAAAGGCAAATCATCATAACCGGAAATTATTTCCCCCTCAGGTGATAACACCTGATAAAACAGCCTATCATTCATATTTCGCTCAAAACTATCCAAAACCACATAAGGTACATCGACAATTAATTGATTATTCTTAACAGTCAGCCGTTCTGCCACAGTTCGAGCAGATGCCAATAAAGTACGGTCATAAGCCAATGTCGCCGCATTCTCTGCACTAAAATAATGGGTGCAAACCGATAAACAACCCAACACAAACAGTGGAACACCAAAAAATAAGAGTAACTGATGAAACAATGAGTTCTGTACTTTAAACCATGTCATCTTTCTGGTGCTCCAGACGATAACCTAATCCCCGTAATGTACTGATCCCCACATTACTGCCTGACAATTTTTTCCGAATCCGGTGTACATAAAGTTCAATACTTTGTAGGTTTGCTTCATCTGATAGTGCAAATACCTGCTCAAAGAGCTGTTGTTTAGAAACAGGCCTCCCCCGACGATGGAACAATGTTGTCAAAACCGAAAATTCCCTTGGTGTCAAAGCCAATGGCTCATCGTTTAGAACAAAGTAACCATCATCCTGATAAACAAGGGAACCAAATGTCAGCGTCTCCTGTAGAAAACTTGCACTACGACGAAGTAATGCCCGGATACGTGCTTCCAATTCCTGTAAATCAAAAGGTTTCGTCAGATAATCATCGGCACCAGAATTAAGCCCTTTCACTCGTTCAGAAACATCGGCTTTCGCCGTTAATAATAATACCGGCAAATTTTGCCCACGCTTACGCAAACGAACTAACAGAGAAAGTCCATCCAACCTAGGCAAAGAAACATCCAGAATCAATAATGCATAGTTTTCTGTCTGTAATAATTGATCAGCAACTATGCCATCACTAGCAACATCTACGGCAAATCCTGAACTGCTCAGTGCTTTTTGCAACCAATGCAATAATTCAGGGTGGTCTTCCACTAAAAGTAAACGCATATCTTCAATATCTAATCGATTAATATATACCCGTTATCTTTCAAGTTGCCTCTTTGTTGGCTGCACTCACTCACCCCGGTCACAGAGTTATCTATGCTCCCGGGGATTCGCTCCCTTGCCGTCGCGATGCATCTTGAAATCCATTGGGTATAAATATACCCGTTATCTTTCAAGCTGCCTCTTTGTTGGCTGCACTCACCCCAGTCACATATTAGCTATGCTCCCAGGATTCGTTCCCTTACCGTCGCGATGCATCTTGAAATTCATAGGATATATAATTACAGACATAACTATATTTCCAGTTTATATCGCCACACCTATTTTTCTGAAAAATAGTCAGACACTGACTCAATTCCATTTTCATGCCAAAATACCTCGCTATGAATTACAGGGTATTCTGTCATACCGAATTAAGTAATAGATATCTATTACCGCTTCCATTTACTCATATATTGCCATGAGTACAGGAGTAAAATCAAAACGTTCATCCAATGCAGATGCCACAGAGACATTAGACAAAGTGAGTTTTATTTCACTGCCTACTTTTAAACTAAAATTCGATATCACCATCGGCTCTTTATCATTAAGAAATGCAGATAAACCCGTCATTTTTAAAACTTCATTGGTATCATTCTTAATATTAATTGAGATTTTGGTCTTTGATGCCATTGAACTATCTATCTGGTTAATTTTCTTCTTCATCTCTTTTGGTACGCTTATCACCAAGATATCTGCACCATTACCGTAAAGATGAATACCCTTAGTAGAACCAGTGATACTTGAATTCCCTACGCTCACAGGAACTTTAAAGTGAGCAAACGAATCCATACTTTTTCTGAAACATTCCACGTATTCCGCATTGGAAAAAATAGCCGGTACTTTTTCCTGAGTGTCTAACAAAGATTTTGATGGTTGTCTGGAATCTTTATAATCACCACAAGCACTGACTTCAACTAACAAATCAGATGTCACCGTTTTAACTTGTTCAGATAACAGTTGGTTAACAGATACTGAAGTACTGAGTTCTGTTTTACATCCCACCAAAACAAAAGCCATAGCACTGCCCATAGCACTACAAAGAATCAATTTTCTCATCATTTCCTCAATTCAGATTTCCTCAAGATAAAGTCTGATTATATTCAATAAATTTTCCATTTAATTTGACACATTGCATAAATAAATAATTACCATTTGCATGATACCTCCTTAGTCGAATGTAAAGTTACCGCGAGTAAAACAGAGCAACATCAAAACTACGAGAAACTTACAACAAACCAAAACAAAAAAGGAAGCCTGTAGCCATTTGTAAACTCATTAATGCGAAACGCTACGCAAATTTAAGCGATTGAAATCACATATCAACAACTTTTCTTGTTACTGAAAGGTAAATGAAAGGTTTTGTTATTACTAATTAAGCCAACCAGGTCTGTTTGTAGTGATTATATCTTACAAGGGTATTGATGAGAGCAAACAAATGAAAACTATAACGATCAAGATGTTAGCGGCAACCGCTTTACTATTTGGCACAAGCAGTGTTTTTGCTGCCAGTGCACCTAACCGGACCGAATGTATTGCCCCTGCAAAACCGGGTGGCGGGTTCGACCTGACCTGCAAGCTGGTCCAAGTTTCACTACTGGATACGAAAGAGATCAGCAAGCCTATGCGTGTCACTTTTATGCCCGGTGGTGTTGGTGCTGTCGCTTACAATGCTATCGTCGCACAGCGACCTACTGAAGCAGGAACCATTGTCGCCTTTTCTGGCGGCTCTCTACTCAATTTGTCTCAGGGAAAATTTGGTCGCTATAACGTTAACGATGTTCGCTGGCTGGCAAGTGTTGGTACTGATTATGGAATGATCGCTGTCCGTGCCGATTCACCTTACCGTACCCTGAACGATTTGATGAATGCTTTTAAGGATAATCCCAACAGCATTGTATTTGGTGCCGGCGCTTCTATCGGTAGTCAGGACTGGATGAAAACCGCACTGCTGGCAAAAGAGGTTGGAATTGATCCTCACAAAATGCGTTATGTCGCTTTTGAGGGAGGAGGTGAACCTATCACCGCCCTGCTGGGTAATCATATTCAGGCGGTTTCCGGTGATCTGAGCGAGATGGTACCTTATCTGAATGGAGACAAAATCCGGGTTCTGGCTGTTTATGCAGATAAACGACTGGATGGTGATTTAGCCAATATTCCTACTGCCAAAGAGCAAGGTTATGACCTGATATGGCCAATTATCCGTGGATTTTACATGGGACCAAAAGTTTCTGACGAAGAGTATCAATGGTGGGTTGATGCTTTTAATAAACTACAACAAACAGATGCTTTTAAAAAACAACGTGATATCCGTGGGTTGTTTGAATTCAACATGACCGGCAAAGAGTTGGACAGCTATGTGAAAAAACAGGTTGAACAATATCGTGAACAAGCCAGAGCTTTTGGCTTAGCCAAATAACAGAGTCATCATCATGAACGATCGTATCTTTGCTACTATCTGGTTAGTACTCTGTGCCATTGGGATAGTTATTGGTTGGGGAATTCAGAGCGAATACACTTATGAACCTCTGGGGCCCAGACCTTTCCCAATGATCATTCTGTCTCTGATGGCACTCTGTGCTTTACTACTACTTTTCAAAAAACCAGAGCAGAGCAATTGGCCTAGTGCCCCCGTTATCCGTCGCCTAATGCTGTTGATTCTCTCTTTGGTTATTTATGGTTGGTCATTCGAGTGGCTTGGTTTTCCTCTGGCTACAGCGCTGCTGACATTCAGTGTCGCGCTGTTGTTTAACGCAACACTGCCTGCCGCAATCATTTCCGGGGTGTTCCTTGGCGTCACATTATATTTCGCCTTTGACCGCTTACTTGACGTAACCCTGCCTCTCGGTAGCTGGCTCAACTGACGGAGAATTTATGGAAACCTGGATGTATCTCAGTCAAGGGTTTGAGGTTGCAATGGTGCCGCAAAACCTGATTATTGCTTTAATTGGCTGTTTTGTCGGTACGATTGTTGGGCTGTTACCGGGGCTTGGGCCAATTAATGGTGTCGCGATTCTGCTGCCACTGGCTTTCGCTTTAAAACTGCCTGCTGAATCTGCCCTGATCTTATTGGCAACTGTTTATATCGGTTGTGAGTATGGTGGGCGTATATCATCGATTCTGCTGAATGTTCCCGGTGATGCCGCTGCCATTATGACCGCATTAGACGGTTATCCGATGGCCAAACAGGGCCGTGCAGGTGTGGCGCTATCTATTTCCGCGGTAAGTTCTTTCTGTGGTTCTTTGCTGGCAATTTTCGGCATTATTTTGTTTGCACCATTACTGGCGCAGTGGTCACTGGCTTTCGGCCCTGCTGAATATTTTGCACTTATGGTTTTTGCTATTGCTTGTCTGGGTAGCATGATGAGCCAGAATCCGCTGAAATCACTATTAGCAGCATTAATAGGATTGGGTCTGGCAACTGTCGGAGTAGACGCCAACACCGGGGTTTATCGTTTTACTTTCGACAACGTTCATCTGTCAGATGGCATTCAATTTATTGTTGTGGTAATAGGTCTGTTTTCTGTCAGCGAAATTTTGCTGATGTTAGAGAGTACCTCGGCCGGCAAAACCATTATCCGCAAAACAGGCCGTCTGCTGTTCAATCGCAAGGAAGCGGCTGAATGCGCTATGCCAACGCTTAGATCATCCTTTATCGGTTTCTTTGTCGGTATTTTGCCTGGTGCAGGAGCGACTATTGCCAGCGCAATTACCTACATGACTGAGAAGAAGCTCAGTGGGAATAGCGATTCATTTGGTAAAGGTGATATTCGCGGCGTAGCAGCACCAGAAGCGGCTAATAATGCTTCGGCCTGTGGCTCCTTTATTCCAATGCTAACATTAGGCGTGCCAGGTTCAGGTACCACTGCCGTTATGATGGGGGCATTAACGCTCTATAATATTACGCCTGGGCCGGGAATGTTCACTGAACAACCGGATATCGTCTGGGGGTTAATTGCGGCTTTATTGATTGCCAATATTATCCTACTGATTATGAATATCCCAATGATAGGTCTATTTACACGGATGCTCACTATCCCACTCTGGTTCCTTGTTCCAGCGATTGCTACTGTTTCAGCGGTTGGTGTATATGCCATACACAGTACGACATTTGATCTTCTGTTGATGGTAGGATTGGGTATTTTTGGCTACATTCTGAGAAAGATGAATTTCCCGATGTCGCCATTAATCCTCGGTTTCGTATTGGGAGAAATGCTGGAACAAAATTTACGTCGCGCACTTTCTATTAGTAATGGAGAATTTGGCATTCTGTGGAGCAGCACAATTACTCAGAGTTTATTGATACTAGCAGCTCTGGTTCTGATTATTCCACCAATATTACGAATTATCCGTAAGCGCCGTATTCAGCAAATGGCTACTGAAAATAAAACGTAACAAATAAAAGCCTATAATATTACAAGATCATAATTATTATAGGCTTTCCTACCATAACAGGAATATACTTCCATATTCACATTATATTTCACACACAATCAAAGTTCAGCAAAACAGACTTGAATTTATGCTTATAAACGGATAACACAACATGCTAAATTTGTTGCAACATTCATAGCAAAAATCACTTTGGCAAAATACTATCTTTACCAAATAGGTGATTCAAAACTCCCAATAACTATTAAATAGTTATTAACTAATTATTAAATAGTATTGAGTATTCAACATTGTTAACAATGGCCTTTTCTGTTGAAACAGACAAGATACGAACAGCACACAAAAACAGGAATATATACCCTATGGATTTCAAGATGGATCGCGACGGCAAGGGAGAGAATCCCCGGGAGCATAGGTAACGATGTGACCGGGGTGACCGAGTGCAGCCAACAAAGAGGCAACTTGAAAGATAACGGGTATACATACAAAGGTGACTCGCTGTACGCAGTCACCTAAGATACATCAAATAACGACCATTGTTGTTTGGACACGATCGAAACAGTCTGTGATGAGGGAAATTAAGCTGAATACTTGCTCATCACCAAAGAAGCATTAGTACCACCGAAACCAAAACTATTGGACATCACGGTATTCAATTTTTGCTCAGTAGGTTTAGTGATGATATTCATGCCTACCGCTTTATCATCAAGAGCTTCAATGTTAATACTTGGTGCAATAAAACCATGCTCTAACATCAGTAGGCTATAAATTGCTTCGTGTACACCAGCAGCACCCAGTGAATGGCCGGTCATCGCTTTTGTTGCAGAAATTGCCGGTGTTGTATCACCAAAGACTTCCCTGATCGCCTCCAACTCTTTCACATCACCCGCAGGAGTAGATGTACCATGCGTGTTCACATAATCAATGGAACCTTTCACATCTTGCAGTGCCATATTCATACAACGAACCGCACCTTCGCCAGATGGAACAACCATATCTGCGCCATCAGAGGTTGCTCCATAACCAACAATTTCAGCGTATATGTGCGCGCCGCGTGCCAATGCATGCTCTAATTCTTCCACAACAACAATACCGCCGCCGCCAGCAATAATAAAACCATCACGGCTCTTATCGTAAGTACGGGACGCTTTTTCTGGCATTTCGTTGTATTTCGTTGAAAGTGCACCCATTGCATCAAATTCACAACTCATTTCCCAACAGAGTTCTTCACCACCACCGGCAAAAACAATATCCTGTTTTCCTAACTGAATAAGTTCAGCTGCATGGCCTATGCAATGGGCAGAAGTAGAGCATGCAGAACTGATAGAGTAGTTTACCCCTTTGATTTTAAACGGAGTTGCAAGGCAAGCTGATACACCAGAAGCCATTGAGCGGGTTACCATATAAGGTCCCACACCACGCAAACCACGAGTACGCATCCCATCAGCACCCGCAACCTGGTTATACGGGGAACCACCACCAGAACCCACTACCAATCCGCTACGAATATTGGAAACCTGATCATCAGCCAGGCCAGAATCTTTAATTGCCTCTTCCATCGCCAGATAAGCATAAACAGAGGCATCGCTCATGAAACGCTGAATTTTTCGGTCTATTAATCCGGAGGTATCCAGTTTCACATTACCCCAGACATGGCTTCTCATCCCTATCTCTTTAAATTGTGAGGAAAAAGTTATTCCGGAGCGGCCTTCTTTCAGAGATGCCAGTACTTCTTTCTGATTATTACCAATGCTGGAAACAATACCTAAGCCAGTGATCACTACACGCTTCATTAAATACCTCATTAAATATGTTTATCTGCTGGATTTCCATCTATGCTATGTAGCACTTTAGCGTACACTTGTACGCTGAACAAGTCCGATCAGGATAAAATTACGAAGAAAAATTCATCTCACTAAAAATCCCAAAAATGTTTTCACGTCAAAACAACTGTTAACTTTCATAGAATACAGTACAAAAGATTTAGATTTTAATAGATAAAAATAAATTTCAGATAGGAATTATTTTGGTAAACAATAAGATCAAAAAAACACTCGTAATTTCCATCAAAAATTTAGGCTAAAGATAATAATATCAATACAATACACATGAATTTATCAAGCATCAGAATAATGATTAGTAGGCTTATATTTATATAGAAGTTTCTATACTTGCTATTTTTATTAAATTCCTTACTAATTAGAAACAAATTTAATAACTGCGAATAATAAGGATGAATAAAATTTTTATGAAATGAATCAATCCCTATGTTATATTACTGACTGAATTACGGGAAATACTCAAACTTACAGCAACAAATGTTTTAGAACAGAAAGTTTTCTGACTTTATCAACCGATAAAGCCATTATTCACACAAAAAATGATGGTAATTATGCTATGTCATATGCAAATGGTCGGTTCATTGTAAGACCTAGGTAACTTTACCTAATAATCCTAATGGGGGTTAATAATGAAAGGACTTGGTTATCTTCTACTGAGCGTTGGTATCATATGGATCTTAGTGGCTTTTAATATGGACATAAATATTTTATCACAATACGGCAACAAATTTAACAAAATAGAACCAATTTCTTCACAACAAAATCATATCCTAATTGGCGCATTCATCACGCTTTACGGACTAATTATGATTATATCCAGTAAAAATCAGCGGTTATTAGAGTCTATATACAGAAGTTATACTAAGGAGATTACTGGGTTCAATTCAGAGGAGGTATTTATACCTACACCGATGCAAAACTCAGATTACTTAAAACGAGCTAATAATTACCGCCATTATGATTTTATCGACAAATATTCAAATACCCTTGAAAAGAGAGTAGTTGAATTTTGTAAGTTATGTTCATCCTATATTGAAGAAGTAAATCATAATGGCGGTGATAAAGAGGCAGCTAAACGCAAAGTGGTATCAATGATTGATACGATTTCCTCGCATTTAAAAGAGAAGCAATCAAAAGAATTTAAAAAATTATGTGAATTTCACATTCATTTATAAATACAATCCCCGCTTCACACACTGGCGGGGACTTACTTAATTGAACATTCCGTTGTTATTATGAAGAAAGCTTATTCATAATAAATACAAAGCAAGTGGTTGATTATCTAAAGCAGTATATGCCCTATGGATTTCAAGTTGCATCGCGACGGCAAGGGAACGAATCCCCGGGAGCATAGATAACTATGTGACCGGGGTTAGTGAGTGCAGCCAACAAAGAGGCGGCTTGAAAGATGACGGGTATAAAATAATATCCTTGCATCATGAGACCATTTATAGATTGATTTATAAAAATAAAATAGATGGAGGTGACTAACCGTACACACCGCAAGCAAGGCTCAACACTTTTCCACTCTTTTCTTCTGCCAGGTGGTACATCAACCCCAACCTCGCTAAAATCGCATTATTATCAGTAATATTACAGGCATTACCGTGAAAAATTCTGCTATTTGTACCGCAACCCTAAGTTGGAATGATCAAGGTACTCCGATTTCAACACAGTTTGATGACGTTTACTTCTCAAATCAGGATGGGCTGGAAGAAACCCGTTATGTATTTCTCAACGGTAACCGCTTCCCCCAACGATTCTGCACGCATTCCCGTTCTAGTTGTGTAATCGCGGAAACCGGCTTCGGAACGGGATTAAATTTTCTGACGCTCTGGCAAGCATTTGATGCATTTCGACAGCAAGATCCTGATACGCCATTGAAACGTCTACATTTCATCAGTTTTGAGAAGTATCCACTGAAAACCAACGACTTAAAAGCCGCACATCAACGCTGGCCTGAGCTTGAGATTTTTTCGCAGCAACTTTGCCAACAATGGCCTCAACCACTGGCAGGCTGCCACCGATTGATTATGGCAAATGGCGCTGTCACATTGGATTTATGGTTTGGTGACGTCAATGATCTGTTACCAACAATGGGTTCTAGTCTTCACGGCAAAGTAGATGCCTGGTTTTTAGATGGCTTTGCGCCTGCCAAAAACCCGCAAATGTGGAGTGAACAGTTGTTTGCTGCAATGGCGCAATTTGCTCATCCAGAAGGCACTTTTGCAACCTTTACTTCTGCGGGTATTGTCCGTCGTGGTTTACAACAAGCCGGTTTTAATGTCAGCAAAGTCAAAGGATTTGGCCGCAAAAGAGAAATGCTGACTGGGACTCTGGCAACTCAGAAATATCAGCCGTTACCTGCGCCTTGGTTTGCCCGGCCGTCAGCAAGTTGCACCAATGATATCGCCATTATCGGCGGCGGGATTGCCAGTATTTTCACCGCACTCGCGCTACTGCGTCGTGGAGCGCAGGTGACTCTTTATTGTCAGGATACAACCCCGGCACAAGGTGCATCCGGTAATCGCCAAGGAGCACTTTACCCATTACTTAACGGTAATAATAACGAACTCGAAAAATTCTTTACCCCGGCATTTACCTTTGCCCGCCGCCAGTATGAGCAGCTATCAGCGCAAGGAATTGATTTCGACCACCAATGGTGTAGTGTCAGCCAACTTGCTTATGATGAAAAAAGTAGCAGGAAAATTGAGAAAATTCTGGCAACAGAATGGCCGAATGAACTCGCCATCGGCATGAATTGTCACCAGTTGAGTGAAAAATGTGGGTTGGATATTCATCACCACGGCATTCACTATCCACAGGGCGGATGGCTATGCCCGGCTGAACTCACAAAAGCAGCAACAGCATTGGCACAACAGCAAGGCATGCTCTGTCGCTTCAATCATCAAGTTACCGCGCTTAATCACAACCAACATGGCTGGCAACTGCATCTGATGCATCAAGGGCAATCGTTAAACACACAGCACAAAACGGTGGTGATTGCTAACGGTCATCATCTACCCCAGTTTGAACAAACCGAGAAACTGCCGGTAACTGCTGTACGTGGTCAAGTCAGCCACATCCCAACCACAGCTGATCTGAGCCAATTGCAAAATGTGCTTTGCTATGATGGTTATATGACACCAGCTAATCCAGCCAATCAACACCACTGTATCGGCGCCAGTTATCAGCGTTATCGGCTTGATAGTGAATATTCTGAAACAGAACAACAAGAAAACCGTGATCGATTGCTGAAATGTTTACCTAATGCCGAATGGGTAAACCAAGTTGATGTTTCTGCTAAACAATCCCGCCAAGGTATTCGCTGCGTTGTTCGGGACCACATGCCAATGGTGGGAAATGTGCCGGATCTCAATAAGATAATGACAGATTATCAAGATTTGCCAGAAAAAATCCGCACAAGGAGTCCCATCATAGATGCACCTTGTTATTCCAATCTGTTTGTTATCGGGGCATTAGGTTCCCGTGGATTATGCTCTGCGCCACTCAGTGCAGAAATTCTTGCAGGGCAGATCTTTGATGAGCCATTACCACTGGATAATGAAACACTGGCGGCCCTTCACCCAAACCGTTTCTGGATCAGAAAACTACTGAGAGGCCGTAAATTGAAAAGCTATTAAGGAACCGCGCCGCAAGTTGTTAGATATTCATATGAATTTTGGTAGCACAGTTCGTTTTCTGCCTCTTAATAAAATTATTGAGTTTTAGCATTATCCAATAGGCGCTGCCAGGTATTAAGAACAAGAACCTGATCCGGTGGCGCCAGTTCCCCAGCTTTAATCGCATTTTGGATACTTTCTTCAACACGGTCATGAAGCTGTTCAGCCGTATGCGCACCTTCCTGCTCCAATTCTGCCACCGCTAAAGTAAGATGCCCACGGAGATAACCACCAGCAAACAATTCATCATCACTGGCACGATCTACCATGTCATCAATTTGCGCCAAAATACGCGTTTCAAACTCAGCGAGCATTATTTTTCCTCAAATTCAGTATTCTCAATCTGCGAATATATCTTCCGGATAGGGAAAATGTTCCGCTTTCAATGGGGGCGTATTGTAGAACGAGTGCAACCCCTGAATAAAGCACTCCGCTCTTGCAGGTATCCCCTGCGCTAAATAATCCATGATCTGAGCATGAACTTTACGCTGAAAAGCTAATCTGTCAGGTTCAAAATCCCCTTCAAGATTGTCACAACTGACATTAAACGGAAAACCTGCCGCAGTACAAAACAACCAATCAAGTGCCTGTGGTTTAATTTCTACTTTTTCAAATTCACTTTGCGTCTGTGCATCACGCCCATCCGGGCAATACCAATAACCAAAATCCACTAGCTTACGACGCTCTTTACCCGCAATGCACCAATGAGCAATTTCATGTAATGCACTGGCATAGAAACCATGAGCAAACACAATCCGGTTATAGGAGACCTCTTCATCTGCTGGCAGATAAATAGGTTCATTATCACCTTTAACCAAACGGGTGTTGTATTCATCACCAAAACAGCGATTAAAAATATCAATAAGTTGTTGATAGTTATGCGTTATCATGAATTAAAAACAAGATCCTGAATCAAAAATAAAATGCTAGCCAGCTACGGATCGTATCGCCGTGATTATCATTCAGTAGCTTAATACTCATCAAAAAAGAGATAATGACAATCATAGGGCGAATCAATTTTTGCCCATGGGTCAAAACCAAACTTGCGCCTAACCGCGCGCCAATCACCTGCCCTGCCAACATCACAAGGCCCAATATCCACAAAACTTGACCGCCAAGGATAAAAAGCGCCAGTGAACCTATATTAGAAGCAAAGTTCAGTACCTTAGCATGCGCGGTGGATTTTGCCAGGTTATAGCCGCACAGCACGACATAAGCTAATGCATAAAATGAGCCAACACCGGGGCCAAATATGCCGTCATATAAACCAAGCCCACTCCCGATAAACAAGGCAAAAGCCACAGGCGTCAAGCGACGATGGCTATCTTCCATACCAATGGCTGGCGTCAAAAGGAAATAAAGACCAATGATAATGACCAGAACCGGTAATAGCTGACAGAGAAAATCTGGCTTTATAAACTGGACAATAATCGCACCAGCCATTGAACCAAGTAATGTCATCAGTATGGCAAAGCGTTGAGATTTGAGATCAACCTCACCGTAACGAACAAAATAGAGGCTGGCAGAGAAGGAGCCTCCCACTGCCTGCAACTTGTTGGTCGCCAACGCCTGCACCGGAGAGACACCAACGGATAACAGCGCTGGGATGGTCAATAGACCGCCACCACCCGAAATCGAGTCAATAAACCCAGCCATCACTGCAACCAAAAAGAGCAGAACGTAAACTTCCCCACCTAATGACAATAACCAGTCCATATTTCATCCCATCAAAAGAAACCGCTTATCAACATTAAGCTACCCATTTCAGTCTCTGGAATTTTCAAGGCTAGCTTCATTCTCAAATTCACCAGCGAGGAAGGCTGGATTCGACATCAGCACACTGCGCCCGCTGGCGTAATAGGTGATCCATCAGCACAATCGCCATCATAGCTTCTGCAATCGGTACAGCACGGATACCAACACAAGGATCATGGCGACCACGAGTGACCATTTCCACTTCTTCACCCTGACGGTTAATCGTTTTACCTGGCACCATGATGCTAGAAGTTGGCTTCAACGCAATATGAGCAACAATTGGTTGGCTACTGCTAATACCCCCCAGAATTCCTCCCGCATGATTACTGGTGAATCCCCGAGCAGTTATTTCATCTCTGTTTTCGCTGCCACGTAAATTGATAACACCAAAACCATCACCAATTTCAACACCTTTTACTGCATTAATACTCATCAGCGCATGAGCAATATCAGCATCAAGGCGGTCGAAAACCGGTTCTCCCAAACCAGCAGGAACATTTTCCGCGACAACCGTCACTTTCGCGCCAATAGAATCGCCCGCCTTTTTCAGTTCACGCATCAGGGCATCAAGTTGTTCAAGTTTGGTCTCATCAGGACTGAAAAATGGGTTTTGTTCCACCTGTTCCCAATCTTTCAATTGGCAATGGATATTACCCATTTGGGTCAAGCAAGCACGGACACGAATGCCATATTTATCCAGTAAATATTTTTTCGCTATTGCACCTGCCGCAACACGCATTGCCGTTTCGCGAGCAGAAGAACGGCCACCACCACGATAGTCGCGGATACCGTATTTCTGTTCATAAGTGTAATCGGCATGGCCCGGACGAAATACATCTTTAATAGCGCTGTAATCCTGAGAACGCTGGTCAGTATTTTCAATGAGTAAACCGATACTGGTGCCAGTGGTTACCCCTTCAAATACACCAGAAAGAATGCGAACCTGATCCGGCTCACGGCGCTGCGTTGTATAACGGGAAGTTCCCGGACGACGCCTATCTAAATCAACTTGCAAATCAGCTTCTGTGATTGCAATGCCCGGTGGCACACCATCGACAATACATCCCAACGCCAAACCGTGAGATTCGCCAAAAGTGGTGACCCGGAAAAATTGCCCGATACTATTTCCCGCCATCCCAATTCCTTCCTGTTAACCGTTCTTTTATTTAACTCTGCCCGTTTTGCATTATTACCGCAGCTACCAGACTATTCAATTATTCAATTATTCAATTATTCAATTATTCAATTATTCAATCTTTGAATAAGCGAAAATGTTCGTGATGTTCAACCAACTGTTGACGTGTCAACATAAATACGCCGTCACCACCATATTCAAATTCCAACCAAGTAAATGGCACATCAGGATATTGTTCAATCAAATGCACCATACTGTTACCAACCTCACAAATCAACACGCCTCGTTCAGTAAGAAAATTTGGCGCAGTTGCCAGAATACGGCGTGCCAGTTTCAAACCATCCGAACCTGCCGCCAAACCCAGCTCAGGCTCACGGCGAAACTCTTCCGGCAAGTCGCTCATATCCTCGGCATCGACATAAGGCGGGTTCGTGACAATAAGATCGTATTTAACCGGTGGCATATCGCGGAACAGATCAGAACGAATCGGAATGACCCGGTGGTCAAGGCTGTGATTCTGAATATTCTGTTCAGTTACGGCCAGCACATCTGCGGAAATATCCACCGCATCTATTTCCGCTTCCGGGAAAACATATGCACAGGCAATGGCAATACAACCACTACCCGTGCAGAGATCGAGGATATTAGCGGGTTGGTCAGGGATCAATCCTGCAAATTCATTATTAATTAATTCACCAATCGGTGAACGCGGAACCAAAACCCGTTCATCAACATAAAATTCATGACCACAAAACCAGGCTCTGTTAGTCAAATAAGCAACTGGAATACGCTCATTAATACGGCGCAGTACCCGTTCAACAATACGATGACGTTCAGTTGATGTCAGTCGCGTGGTTAGCATCTCTTGTGGGATATCCAACGGCAAAAACAGTGATGGAAGAACCAGTTGCAGTGCCTCATCCCAGGGATTGTCTGTACCGTGCCCGTAATAAATATTCGCCGCATTAAACCGGCTAACAGACCAGCGCAACATATCCTGAATGGTATATAACTCAGCTACTGCCTCATCGATAAAAATCTTGTCCAAAAGCGCCTCCAACCCTGCAAATTCATTAGCCTGTTAGTTTGCCACGATCATTGAGACAAATCAGCTTTATATCAGGTTAATGATATAGAATTTTAAGTACTAATGTTAAGCGAACAATGAATTAAGGAATGACAACTAAAAAGGCAACCCAGATATTTTATCGTAAATTTTTAATTAATTTTCGGGGCAAACCGTCTTATTCAACAACAAGACGGTTTGGTTTCTACCTATTTAACACCGTGTTTCTTTGGCTGATTGAGCGCTCACAATAATGACATTTTTTCGTATCCATAAATAATAGGCGGATATTAACAGCGCGATCCATACGCCTCCCACATAGAACGCAATTCGTGTCGCAGGGAAGTAACTGAGAACAGCAATAATAAATATCATAAATACGATGGTCAAAATCGGCGCAACAGGCCACATCGGTACTGGGAATTGTAATTTTTTTGCTTCTCCCGGTGACATTTTTCTGCGCATAGCAAATTGAGATAGCAAAATCATTAACCAGACCCACACAGTGGCAAAAGTCGCAATCGAAGCAACAATGACAAATATCTGTTTAGGGAGCAAATAATTGAGAACCACAGCACACAATAACGCCAATGTCATAACCATGATCGTCACCCAAGGCACACCGTTACGGCTTAAATGCATAAATTTTTTATGGGCTAATCCTTTCTCCGCCATACCATACATCATACGACCGGCACCAAAAATATCGCTGTTAATGGCCGAAATTGCCGCCGTAATGACGATAATATTCAGAATATTCGCTGCCGAACCAATGCCTAACCCCTGAAATATTGCGACAAATGGACTACCTTCTTGGCCGATACTGCTCCAAGGGTAAATTGCCATTAATACAAAAATAGTGAGTACATAAAACAGAAGAATACGAAACGGGATAGAGTTAATCGCTTGCGGGATCATTTTCGCCGGATTTTTAGCTTCACTGGATGTAATACCGATAATTTCGATACCACCGAAAGCAAACATCACAACAGCCAAAGACTCAATAATGCCCCTCAACCCATTAGGCATAAACCCTCCGTGTTGCCACAGATTTTGAACCCCCGTTGCCTGAAAATGGCCGCTAAAACCAAACAGAATAATACCGGTTCCGGCAATAATCATGGCGCTGATTGCAGCAACTTTCAGAATCGATAACCAGAATTCCATTTCGCCAAATACTTTGACTTTACAAAGATTGAGCGCGCCAATAATGAAAATAATACTAAGTACCCATATCCAACGCGGCACTTCCGGGTACCATAGCCCCATATAAATGCCAAAAGCAGTCACATCCGCCAGACAAACAATGATCATTTCGAAAGTATAAGTCCAGCCGGTAATAAATCCGGGTAACGGGCCTAAATATTGATGAGCGTAACTGGCGAAAGAGCCGGCATCCGGTCTGTAAACCGCCATTTCTCCTAAAGCACGCATAACCATAAAGACAGCAGCACCGCCCACTAAATAAGCTAACAATACCGCCGGACCGGCCATGTTTATTGCTTCAGCAGAACCATAAAAAAGACCTGTACCAATCGCAGAACCCAACGCCATAAACCGGATATGGCGTGCGTTGAGTCCTCGCTCTAGTTGTAATGAAGCTTGCATGATTTACCCTCTTATCTTTTATTATTGGGTTTTATGAGAAAGATAAATGTGACAATCAGGCCGGTCGGGCGCCGGCCATTGGTTGATTTAACAGTTATTTTTACTCTGTAATATCTGTCCAGAAGGAAGTAATGAGGAGAGATGTTGCTCAGATAATAATTTCACAGCAGCATTAATATCAGGTGCAAAGAAACGATCCTGATCGTAATAATCTACTTTCGCTCTCAAGATAACACGCGCTTCTTCCAAAATCGGGCTGCTTTTCAAGCCATTACGGAAATCGATCCCCTGGCAGGCAGATAACCATTCAATTGCCAGAATACCTCGGGTATTTTCTGCCATCTCCCATAAACGACGTCCCGCAGCCGGTGCCATTGATACATGATCCTCTTGATTGGCCGAAGTTGGTAAACTGTCAACACTCGCCGGGTGTGCCAATGCTTTATTTTCACTGGCAAGCGCCGCTGCCGTCACTTGTGCAATCATAAAACCTGAATTCACACCACCATTCTCAACCAGAAAAGGCGGAAGTTGTGACATATGTGAATCCATCAACAACGCAATACGTCGTTCTGACAATGCACCTATCTCTGCCAATACCAGAGCCAAATTATCAGACGCCATTGCAACAGGTTCAGCATGGAAGTTACCACCGGAAATCACTTCTCCCTGCTCAGCAAACACCAGTGGGTTATCAGATACGGCATTAGCTTCAGTCAGAATAACATCAGCAGCATGGCGCAACTGAGTCAGGCAAGCACCCATGACTTGTGGCTGACAACGTAATGAATAAGGGTCCTGTACCTTTGGGCAATTGATGTGAGAATCTGATAGTTCGCTGCTCTCCTCTAATACATGACGATACAATGCGGCAACATCGATCTGCCCCTGTTGCCCCCGTACCTCATGTACACGGGCATCAAATGGTTTGCGGGAACCCAATGCCGCCTCTACAGATAAAGAACCACAAACTATCGCTGCCGCCAACAGATCTTCTGCCTCAAATAACCCACGTAACGCAAAAGCCGTGGATACTTGGGTTCCGTTGAGTAACGCCAAACCTTCTTTAGCCGCTAATGTAATGGGTTGTAAATTGGCCTTTGCCAGCGCTTCTTTGGCTGGCAGCCATTCGCCCTGATAATGCGCTTGCCCTTCCCCAAGTAATAACAGGCTCATATGTGCCAACGGCGCTAAATCACCCGAAGCCCCCACCGATCCTTTACAGGGAATATGAGGATAAATTTCCGCATTGACTAACGCGATTAATGCTTGAATAACGGCGAGACGAATACCTGAGTAACCACGGGAGAGACTGTTAATTTTCAATACCATGATCAACCGGGTCATATTATCGTCCAACGCTTCACCGACCCCGGCAGCATGAGAGACGACAAGCGAACGCTGTAATTTTTCTAAATTATCTTCTTCAATTCGTGTACTGGCTAATAGCCCGAACCCGGTATTAATCCCATAGGCAATGCGATTTTCAGCAAGAATCGCATTAACACACTCCACGCTGTGTTCAATAGCAGGAAAAATTTGGCTATCCAGCGTGATTTTTATTGGTTGTAGATAAACCTGACGTAGCTCATCAAGGGTCAATTTGCCTGGATAAATAGTTAGCTGCTTCATAATGTTCCTTATTTTGTATTAAGCATCGGCAAGTCTAATCCTTGCTCTTTGGCACAATGGATAGCGATTTCATAACCTGCATCAGCATGACGCATAACCCCAGTGGCCGGATCGTTATGTAGCACCCGTGCTATACGTTCTGCGGCTTCATCAGTTCCATCACAAACAATCACCATACCGGCATGTTGTGAGAAACCCATGCCGACACCACCGCCATGATGCAGAGAAACCCAGGTAGCACCGCTGGCGGTGTTAAGTAAGGCGTTTAACAACGGCCAGTCCGAAACGGCATCAGAGCCATCACACATAGATTCGGTTTCGCGGTTCGGACTGGCTACAGAGCCGGAATCCAGATGGTCACGACCAATAACAATCGGTGCAGAAAGTTCTCCACTGCGTACCATTTCGTTAAAAGCTAACCCTAGCTTGGCTCGTTGCCCTAAACCAACCCAACAGATACGGGCAGGTAGACCCTGAAAGCTGATACGTTCCCTCGCCATATCTAGCCAATGATGCAAATGTTGATCATCGGGGAGTAATTCTTTAACTTTAGCGTCAGTTTTATAGATATCCTGTGGATCACCAGAAAGCGCTACCCAGCGGAAGGGCCCGATACCACGGCAAAATAACGGGCGAATATAAGTAGGAACAAAACCAGGAAAATCGAAAGCATTTTCTACGCCGACTTCATATGCCATTTGGCGAATGTTGTTGCCGTAATCAAAAACAGGAATGCCCTGTTGCTGGAAAATCAACATCGCCTTAACATGTTCTATCATTGAAGATTTTGCTGCTTTGATGACCTCTTCCGGTGCTGAAATAGCACGTTGGCGGTATTCTTCCCAACTCCAGTTTTTCGGTAGATAGCCATTGAGAGGATCGTGTGCACTTGTCTGGTCAGTGACCAAATCCGGGCGTACGCCACGACGGACTAATTCTGGCAAAATTTCAGCGGCATTACCGCACAGTGCGATAGAGATGGCTTTACCTTCCTGAGTATATTTTTCGATTCGAGCCAGGCCGTCATCCAGATCTTTCGCTTGTTCATCGACATAACCAGTACGCAGACGGAAATCAATCCTGCTTTGCTGGCACTCAATATTTAGCGAACACGCTCCAGCCAGTGTTGCAGCCAGCGGTTGTGCTCCCCCCATCCCTCCCAAACCAGCAGTTAACACCCAACGGCCCTGTAAATTACCGTTATAATGCTGGCGACCAGCTTCCACAAACGTTTCATAGGTGCCTTGAACAATTCCCTGGCTGCCAATGTAAATCCAGCTACCCGCCGTCATTTGGCCGTACATAGCCAGCCCTTTAGCATCCAGCTCGTTGAAGTGTTCCCAAGTCGCCCAGTGCGGCACCAAATTCGAATTTGCAATAAGTACCCGTGGGGCATTGCTATGGGTTTTAAATACCCCAACCGGCTTACCCGATTGGATTAACAACGTTTCATCGTCTTCCAACTCTTTCAGTGTTTCAATAATCTTGTCATAGCACTCCCAATTTCTAGCAGCCCGACCAATACCACCATACACCACCAGTTCATCAGAGTTTTCAGCAACTTCTGGATCAAGATTATTCATTAACATGCGCAGAGGAGCTTCGGTTAGCCAACTTTTGGCTGTTAATTGTGTTCCTCTGGGTGCCCGGATACCAACATTACGGAATTTACTATTTTGGGCGGTCACGGTCTGGCTCCTTTTGGTCTTTAGATATTTGCTAAATGTATAGTTGTACATACATGTATATTCAATAGACCAAACCATTAGCTAAAATGATAAATTTATGAGTTTATTGTTTTTATTTTCTTATGAATCAATTTGTTAATATTATTTTTCTCCAATTATCAAGGAATCATATTTTTCTTATTTTTGTGTTTATAATCACAAATTATTTACATTAATTTTACAAAAATATGATTTAAGGAAGGAAAGATTTTCCTAGTACTACAGCCATAACCCGTATTGCGTACCCAGATCATCCATTTTTCGATGATGGTATTCGATCGCTGGCCTCTCTTTTTTCAAAGCAGAACGAGTAATCATGACGGCATTACCTTGTCAGCAATTACATTGTCTGTATTTTACTCAACTTGACCACTGAGAAAATTTTTTAGCGCTATTTCGCCGAATTAATTGATTTATTCTTTATTCGTGATTAAAAAAACATTAGCGATCTTGCTCTAATTAAAAAGCTTGTTATACAATATATGCTAGCAATCATTGAAGATGCTTGGTTTTATACGAAATGGAGATCATTATTCTCGCTATGAAAATATTTATTACATCAGAACAAAAAATCAAACTTGAGCGTCTTCACGACACAACTCGTGATGGTCAAGTACGAGACAGAATAAAAGCTATCCTTCTGGCTTCTGAAGGGTGGAGTTCTGTGATGATAGCCCAGGCATTGCGACTCCATCAGACCACCGTTGACCGCCATATCGGTGATTACCTCAATCAGGGGAAACTTCAATCTGATAATGGGGGTCTGATAGTTTACTTTCTCGAAAGCAAACTGATTTTTTAATCGACCACTTATCTCAAAATCTTTTCCATCACACACATGAAATCGTGGCCTAAATTTCATTATTACGCTGCAAAAGACTATGATTATAGTAAGATAAATAAAGATAATAATAATTTCAGAAAGTAAATTTATAAGAATAAGGTTGGTGACAAATATGTGCGCTTGAATATATATACCCTATGGATTTCAAGATGCATCGCGGCGGCAAGGGAGTGAATCCCCGGCAGCATAGGTAACTATGTGACGGGGGTGAGCGAGTGCAGTCAACAAAGAGGCAACTTGAAAGATAACGGGTATATCAATATAACCTGATTATGGTTAACGGGGCTGGCATTGCTGACCCCGTCAGATTAATCTTACAACCGTAATCAATAATAAAAAGGTTATTTTGACTTAGCAAAAATCACTCTTTGGACAGAACACCTGTAACCGCTAATAAATACTTCCTTATCGAAATGAGCATTTAATCCCTAGCCAAACCACCAAACGCACAATCAATAACCTTATCGACAAATTCAGGTGTAACGAGAGAAAAAGAAACCATATATTTGTAGTAAATAGCACCGAAAATGCAGTCTAACAATAAGTCCCGATCAGTATGAGAAGAAATCTCTCCTCGCTCGATAGCATGTAAAATAATCTGCTTTCCTAACTGTCGTCGTGGTTCAAGCCAGCGCTGAATAAAAACCTCTCTCACCTCAGTATCGTACTGTGCTGATCCCAACAGATACCTGAACAGCAACCCGTGCTTACTTTGCAACACTTCAATAAGCTTTTTAATGGTAATCCGCATGGATTCTATCACCGGCATCTGTTTGTCATAAATAATTAGAGGTTCAATATCATCAAAGAAAGCATCCATTAAAACTGCTGATACATTCGGCCATCTACGATAAATAGTCGATTTCGCAACGCCTGAATACAAGGCAATATGGTTAATAGTAATATCTGCAATCCGTCCACTTTCAACGAGAACAAGTGCAGCATTCAACACAGCTTTTGTCGTGTCATTATCGCGTGGACGCCCACGTCTTAATGGGGATAGCCGCTCATTCTCACTCATAAATCGCTCCATTCATTGACAAATTAAGATACCCACAATTTGGTATTGACAAATAATATCAGAAAAGCAAGTTTAGATGCTCTATTTTCGATACTAGAAGTTTCGTATTTGATAAGGGTAATCGGAATAGAATGCTATTTCTAGCAAAAAACGGGATGTACTCCGTAAAACCGAACAAATAATTCAATGCTCAACTCATAGAAAATGTTCCCAGGAACATTAATTCTGACTAAAGAATGGAGGAGAGAAATGTCTGTATATGATGTCGCTGTTATTGGCGCTGGCCCAGCAGGTTTAGCTGCGGTACAGAAATTGAAAGGAAAAGGTTTACGAGTCGTACTAATCGATAATGGCAAAGCTATTCATGAACGCGATAAAGATAATCTCGTTGAGATAACCGAAGGACACGGTGGTGCAGGGCTGTTTTCTGACGGAAAATTCTCATTTTTTCCTTCTGCCAGTGCACTTTGGGAGTTACCAAATGAACTGGAATTACGGCAAGCTTATGAATGGACATGCACCACGCTAAACACATATGGTCTGGACACACCGCCATTCCCAACAAATCCCAAAGACTTTACAGTAGGTTCCGGGGAATGGGTATTAAAAGATTATCCCTCTAATTATATGTCTCTTGAAGATAGAATTAATCTTGTTGAAGATATGGTGCAAACGGCAGATGCAGATATCATCACACAAACTAAATTCCTGTCTTATAAATACGTCAAAAGAAAAGATGCTCTGATTATGAATTTAAGAGACAAAAATGCCAATACTTATCAAATTGAATGCCGACGAATCATTTTAGCTAGTGGAAGATTTGGTCCATTAGAGATTGCCAGTCTAGTTAAAAAACAATCTTTCAATCGGTTAGAAGTTGGGTTCCGCATTGAACAGCAAGAAGATTTGGCATTTTTTAAAAATATGAAGCAACTCGACCCGAAGTTAAAGTTTCGGTCGGATGATGGCGTTATTGAATGGCGTACTTTCTGTGCTTGCCGGGATGGCGAAACAGTATTAACAAAAACTCAAGATTTATGGACCGTTTCCGGTCATTCTGACGGCCCTTCTACAGGACGATCTAATGTTGGATTTAATACACGTATTCTTGATGAAGATATCGCGGACCGAACACTCAACAATGTTGTTTCTGCCATGAAGCAAAAGGATTCTTACTTTAGAATCAAAGTACAAGATATATTAGCAGGAAATGCTCACATAATTACACAGCTTGCATCTATTTACGGAGAAGAACTATTCGATAAGATGTTACAAGGATTGCGTAATATCATTAAAAAATTTCCCGAAATCGATCACGAAAATACGCATATCGTCGGGCCTACATTGGAAGGTGTCGGTTGGTACCCCAGTCTTGACGGCGATTTAAGCCTGGAAACTTCCCCTTATCCTGTATGGATTGCAGGTGACGCTTGTGGAATTTTCAGAGGTATTGTTGCTGCAATGATTAGTGGTCACTATGCCGCCTCAGCGGTTCTTAAAACCTTGGCAGTAGAAGCCGCCTAATTCGTGAGCTAACTGAATAAGCGGGGGATTACTAAGATAGGTAATCCCTATATGTTTACCATCACGAACAAACCTACCCTCCCCCTATAACGAAAAATTTACTTAGGTTTATTATGAAAGTATTACATGTTTTTGATATGGATGGCACTCTTCTCAGAGGAACCACAGCAAGTCTGGAAATTGCCCGTACAATGAATTGCCTGACAGAGCTTCATCTGCTGGAAAAACAATTTTCTCAAGGAGATATAGATACCAAGAAATTTGCCGCTGAATTACAACGTCTATGGTCAAACTTGCAGTACGCTGACGTTGCTAAAGTTTTTCATGCCTCACCGTGGATTGGAGGAATAAAAGAGGTTTTTGACGATATCAGAACCAAAGGTGAAATATCTATGGTCATTACCCTATCACCAGACTTCTTTGCCCAACATTTAAAAAATTTTGGGGTTGATATCGTTGTTGCATCAAATTTTCCTGCTTTACCTTTTCGTGAATCGATTGATCCAGAACAGATATTAACACCCGAAAGTAAATTACAGATAGTGAAAAAATATGTACAGGAACATGGGCTAAATTTGGAAAAATGTGTTGCCTATGGTGATTCTGGCTCTGACATCCCCTTATTTAATGCGCTTACCAATACGGTTGCCATAAATGGAACGGATAAAATACGTGAAATCGCATTAATCCATTATGAAGGTAATGATCTATGGCAACCCTATCAGCTCATACGGAAAAAAATCAGTTATGAGGATATAGCTATGAGTTGAAACGTCCTTTCAATTTATACCGATTACCGGGAAATAACAGCCTGGCACTGGAAACAGTGTAATGAGTCGACCAAGTTCGGCGACTAATTAACAAACAGGGAGCCCCTGACTCAATTTGCAACAACTTGCAGGATCGAGGATCGCCAGCAATAGCTTCCACAATGTGTTCACCTTCCGTTAGAGGTGCAATCATTGACAAATAATCGTGTGGCGTAAGTTTCGTAAAATCCTGTTGCAAATAATCAGGCACCGATTGAGCATTGACATAACGATCTTCTATTTGAACAGGAACATCGTTTTCATAATGGACAATAACCGAATGATAAATCGGCGTACCAATAATAATGTCCAATTCAGCGGCCTGTTTCACATCCGCATCCAGCTCGGATAATTTTAATATTTTACAGCGATGCTGATGAGAACGAGCTGAAATCTCATCAGCAATGCTGTGAATTTCGAACAGAGCGGATTGCCCCTTCGGTTCAGCGACAAACGATCCCACGCCTTGCAGCCGTACTAATAGCCCTTCAGCAGTCAACTCACGCAGTGCACGGTTAGCAGTCATACGGCTACAGTTAAACTGTTTAACCAATTCAGCTTCAGAAGGAACACGATCATTTGATTTCCATTCACCAGTGTAGATTTTTTCAATGATAGATTGTTTCACTTTGGCATACAGGGGCACAGGTTTGGCAAATGATCCTGATAAGTGCGTCGTCACAATAAATTCCTTATGCTGTAAAAATGTTAAGTGATTAATTACACTCACTTTATCAAGCTATCTTTGCCAAAATAGAAAACACAATAGTACTGTTATTTTAGATAATCAATACCACCAATGTGCTAATTGCCAGGCAAGACGTGCTGCTGCTCTTCCACCTATACCTTGTATATCAAATATTGGATTGAGCTCAACCAAATCAGCCGCCTGTAGTTTACCGCTCTGACAAATTGGCTGAATTAATTGCAGAAGGCGCTCCAATGGCAACCCCAATGCGGCTGGCGCAGAGACTGCTGGCATCTGATAAGCAGGTAATACATCCAAATCGATCGTCATGTAAATCAAATCAACTTGCTGGAGTATATCTTGTATCTGCTGTTGCACCTTGTCCAGCATAGTTTCACGACATTGATTATCCCAGATAATCGTAGCGTTCAAGTGATTTGCTTCATCCACCAATGCCTGCGTATTAGACGCCAAACTTGTGCCAATGCAAGTATAGTGAAATAGACGTTGATGTTGCTGACAATATTCAGCAAGTTGACGAAATGGTGTACCAGAAGTGGGCTGCGGCGAACGCCGTAAATCGAGATGAGCATCAAAGTTAATAATACCAACACGTTGATGTGGAAAAGCATCATAAATTCCAACACCATGAGCAAAAGCCGTTTCATGTCCACCACCCAATACCAAGGTACGTACATTCTGACGTTGACATTGGGTAACGGCATCAGACAAGGCTTGTTGTGCTTCACTCAATTGATTGGGATTAGCGTGAACGCTTCCCAAATCGACCAATCTATCATGCCCTTTATGACTAGCCATATTTGCCAACGACTGCCGCAAATAATCAGGGCCTTGATTGGCACCAGGCCTCCCCTGATTGCGCTTTACACCTTCATCACATTCAAACCCTAAGAGAGCAATATAGTGAGAAAATTCTTCCGGCGTAAAATACGGAGATAGTTTAACTGTTTGAAAAAGCCGTAGTGCATTATCCGCTTCTGCCAAATCATTTCGTCCTTGCCAAATAGTCGGCGAAGTAGCATGCCATAAATTCATTTACCGCTCCTTATCTGTTACATAATGCTGGAATGAGTCATAACACCACGAAACACTCTGGTATTCAAAGGGTTATGACCCAACTCATAGAAAATATCAACGGGGTTTTCTGCATCCCAGACAACAAAATCGGCGTAAGCTCCTGCACGCAACTGTCCGTGATGCTGTTCTCTGCCCAATGCCCGAGCCGCATGTCGGGTTACACCTAACCATACCTCTTCAGGAGTCAATCCAAATTGTACACATGCCATATTCATGGTCATTCTCAAAGAAGCAAATGGGCTGGTTCCAGGATTAAAATCGGTAGATACAGCTATCGGCACATTAAATTGCCGCAATAAATCAATAGGAGGGCGCTGTGTTTCCTGCAAAAAGTAGAACGCACCAGGAAGCAAAACAGCTACCGTACCACTGTGACTGAGCGACTCAACTCCCGCTTGATCTAAATATTCAATATGATCCACAGAAAGACCATGATAGCGAGCGACCAGTTCACTCCCGCCTAAATGAGATAACTGTTCCACATGACCTTTTACTGGAATGTTCCAACGCTGTGCTTCCTGAAAGAGTCGCTCAGTTTGTGCCAGATTAAATCCTACACTCTCACAAAAAATATCTACTGCCTCAAACAGCCCTTTTTGCCAAAGTTGTGGAAGGATATCTTCGCAAATCAGATCCATATAAGCATCGGGATTATGCTTATATTCAGGTGGACAAGTATGAGCAGCAAGCAATGTGGGACTGATCTCGATCGGGTTATGTCGCGCCAAGTGCTGCGCAACCTGTAGCAACTTTTCTTCATTTTCCAGATTTAATCCATAACCCGATTTAATCTCAATGGTGGTCACACCTTCGGCCATAAATGCAGCAAGGCGTTGTTGCGCAGAACGCTCAAGTTGTTCATGAGAACTGGCCCGAGTCGCAGAAACTGTCGCATTAATCCCCCCTCCCTGAGCGCTGAGTTCAGCATAGGACATACCATTTAAACGCTGTTCCCACTCATAAGCTCGGTTACCACCAAACACTAAATGGGTGTGACAATCGATTAAACCAGGGGTAATTAAGCGTTGTTGGACATCAATTACCTGACAACGACTCGTCTGTAATGTTGCAGTGGGCAAAATAGCTAAAATTTTGTCATCACGCACCACAAGATCATATTCTTTTAATAATCCGTAAGCTGCCTTGACAGCAGAATCCATTGTTGCCAGTCTTGCATTACGCCAGATGATATCAGTATCACACAGTTCTATTACCATGATCAGCATCCTGTATTGGTCTGTATCTGATAAATCAGTTTTTTAATTGTATATACATTTATTTTCCAACCAACTGTCATTGTCAAATTATTTTATTAACTATCTGGATATACCTTCTTATCAGCATTTTTAAACCACAAACTCGGTAAAATCAGGTTTTATTAAACATAATCAGGTTTAATAGTTAAAAAGATGCAGTACACTTGTCACAAAATGGTTTAATCAACTGAGCAATGATGAAAAATAAATACTCCCTGAATGAGGAAGAGATTCACTTATTTCAACAATCGGTAACAGGCACTAAACGCATCAACCAAGATACCGTCTTACATTCTCCCAGAAGAAAAAAAACCAGCTATATTGCCCCTGAACGAATTCAGCAAGAGCAAATTGATGCCAGCTACTATTTTTCTGATGAATTTCAGCCCAACCTTGATACCGAGGGCCCTACGCGTTACGTAAGGGAAGATACAAACCATTATGAATTGAAGAAATTACGTCGAGGTGACTATTCGCCAGAACTGTTTCTTGATTTACACGGATTAACTCAAATGCAGGCCAAACAGGAAATTGGAGCATTGATCGCTGCTTGCCGTCGTGAACATGTCTATTGTGCTTGTATCATGCACGGCCACGGAAAACACATTCTCAAACAGCAAACACCGCTGTGGTTAGCCCAACACCCAGATATCATAGCCTTTCATCAAGCGCCAAAGGAATGGGGAGGTAACGCCGCACTATTGATGCTTATCGAACTTGATGAGCCTTGAGCCAATACGCCGCTGAGTTATTAGGCTTTTGCTACCAATTGAGACGGGCTGACCTGCCAGGCAAGAGTCCCTTTGCCAGTCTGGCTGTTTAAATCCACGCATATCATTGCAGAAGTTGCAAACATCGGTGGTGTTTCTGCCGGACATAGCTCAGCAACTAAGTAGCTGACTAATGGTAAGTGAGAGACAACTAAAACAGCGTTATGACCTTGTTCAGCAAGAAACTGGAGATAACTACTCACTGTAGCCGCATCACCTGACGGCGTTAATCCCAACAACACCTCTTCACCATCCGGCAAAGATAAGGATTTACGAACAATCTGTAACGTTTGTTCAGCGCGAATATAAGGACTCACCAATACGAGATCAATCTGATGCTTTTGCTGTGCTAACCAACAAGCCATTTTTTGCGATTCATCACAACCGCGAGGAGTGAGTTGCCGGGCAGCATCACTAATTGCATCTAAAGCCGCGTCACCATGACGCATAATAAAAATTTGCATAGTCCACCGTATGAATGAGTAAGTGCAGTTATCCTACTTCTGAGTTATACAATAAAAATTGTTTCTACAAAAAACATTTCAGACAGGGTGAACAAGCATTCTACTCAAAACAAAAACAAATAAAATGATTGAACGACAACCCAATAGATATTGTTTGAACCTATAAAGAGATCTTTTTTATTCAAAAACACTTAATATAATTCCGGAGCCCCACGGCGCCGGAATCCATCTTTTCATCAATACAGTACAAGCCACCACTATGGATAAAAACTTTTATTCTGTTCAGCCATTTTTATTAAACATTCACAAGGTACAAATCTGTCTCCATACTGGCTTTCCAGCCTACGCAGAATCTCCACCACTCTGGCACAACCAAGGCTATCAATATAACGGAATGGACCACCAAAGAATGGCGGAAAACCAATACCAAATACCGCCCCAATATCACCATCACGCGGACTTCTGATAATGCCTTCATCCAAGCAACGAACAGCTTCATTAAGCATTAGCATCACACAACGTTGAGCAATTTCTGACGAGAGCATGTGCGACTCAGGTGTTATATTTAGCAAGGTATAAACTGAGCTATCAACTTTTTTGCCTTTCTTACCAAACTGCCAGAATTTTCTGGACCTTGAGGCATATAAATAGAAACCACGGCCATTTTTCCTACCCTTACGACCATCTTTCAGTACAGCATCGAGAGACTCAGGTGCAGCAAAACGCGGACCTAGTTGTTCTACCAGAATCGGCATGATTTTGGTGCCAACATCAATACCTACTTCATCCAATAAATTAATCGGCCCTACCGGAAAACCAAAATTAACCAGTGCTCCATCGATATGGTCGATAGGTTCTCCTGCTACCAGGCAATGCGCGGCTTCACTAATATAAGGGACAAGAATCCGGTTTACATAAAACCCGGCTTTATCACCTACCACGATAGCGGTTTTACCCTGTTTCTTCACCAAAGCAACGGCTGTAGCAATCGTTTTCTCACTGGTCCCCTGATGTGGAATAACTTCCACCAGCGGCATCTTATCCACTGGACTAAAATAATGCAGACCAATAACCTGCTCTGGTCGTTGGGCTTTTTCAGCAATCTGATGGATAGGTAGTGAAGATGTATTAGATGCAAATATGGTTTCTGGTTTAGCATTTGTTTCAATTTCTGCCACCATTTGCTGTTTTAGTGGCAAATCCTCAAACACTGCTTCAACAACAATATCGGTTTGTGCGAAACCACGATAATCTACTGTTCCTGAAATTAGCATCATTTGTTGAGCACGCTCTGCCGGGCGTAGTCGTTTTTGCTTCACCCGCTTGGACAACAAATCCCAAGTATATTTCAATACCTGGCTAATGCCCTTTTCATTAATATCTTTAATCCGCACCGGTAGTTTGCCACGGGTGGCTGTTACATTCGCAATGCCTCCGCCCATCAAACCACCACCTAATATACCAACGCGCTTGATCTCCGCAGGCTTCTCTGATGACCCCGTTTCATTCTTCAACGAAGTTGCAGCAAAAAACAGATTACGTAAAGCAGCAGACTCCCGTGTCATTGCCAGTTCACCAAATGCCACCGCCTCAGCCCGTAAACCCTGGCTCATGCCTTTTTCAAGACCTTCTTTGACAACTTCAATAATTCGTTCAGGTGCAGGATAATGACCACGAGTTTTCGCCAGTGTCTTTTTACGAACGATATTAAACAAAAAGTATCTTCCCACGGGGCCAACTAATAGCCGCTGTTGCCACGGCAAAGGCTTACGCACAGGAATACCTTTTTTGACTTTTTCGATAGCAATGTCTAGCAGAATATCCAACGGCACAGCATCATCCACCAATCCGAGCCGTAATGCCTGTTTCGCCCGTAGCTGTTTACCTGTCAGAATGATATCCAACGCTGAACTAACACCAATAAGCCTTGGCAACCGCTGAGTACCACCAGAGCCGGGTAATAACCCAAGTTGAACTTCCGGTAATCCAAGACGAGTTTTATCATCCTGTGAACATACACGCCAATGACATGCAAGCGCCAATTCCAAACCGCCCCCCAAACAAGCGCCATGAATTGCTGCTACGACAGGCAAGGGGTAATTGGCTATCTGAGAAAATAGTTTCTGACCCTTTTCAGCCAAATCTCGCGCATCTTCTTTGGTCTTACATCCGGCAATCATAGAAATATCAGCACCAGCAATAAACGTATCCGGCTTACCGGAAATCAATATTAATCCTTTAAGACCAGAAGACTGCTGAGCTTGCTTGAAAACATTCAGAAATTGATCAACAAACTCGGCTTTCAGCGTATTTACCTTTTCTCCCGGTACATTAATGGTGATAATGCCGATCTTATCTGGCCTGACATCAAAACTGAAAACAGAAGCAGTTTGGTTTGTACCCGTAGTGATGGGTGCAGCATTATGCTGAGCCTGAGTCATTATTCCACCTCCAATACCATAGCTGTGCCCAACCCGCCAGCAGCACAAGCGGTTGTCAGCCCAAGGCCACCGCCACGACGACGCAACTCATTCAATACCTGCGTCACCATACGAGCTCCTGTTGCTGCAAATGGGTGCCCATAAGCGATTGAACCCCCTAAGACATTAAATTTGTCCATATCGACTTCACCAATTGCCTGAGCACGCCCTAATTTATTACGAGCAAATTCATCACTGGCAAACATTTTCAGGTTTGCTAGTGTCTGAGCCGCAAAAGCTTCATGCATATCGATTAAAGTTAGATCTTTCAGTGTAATACCTGCACGATCGAGCGCTATTGGCGTGGCGTATGACGGCCCTAATAACATATCTTGCCAGACATCAATGGCTGAGAATGCATAGCTACGCAGATAACCAAGCGGTTTTATTCCCAACGCCTTAGCCACTGATTCACTCATCAATATGACCGCCGCTGCACCATCCGTCAGCGGTGTACTGTTTGCAGCAGTGACCGTGCCGTACTTACGGTCAAATGCCGGACGCAGCTTCGCATAAGAGGTCAATACAGAATTTTTACGAATATTATTATCTTCAAGCAATGCTTCACGGTATGGAGGGAAGTGAGCTGTCATGACTTCATCAACCAACAATCCCTGTTCCCAAGCTTTTGCTGCCAGAATATGGGAGCGATGTGCTAATGCATCCTGATCTTCTCGACTGATACGGTAAGTCTTCGCCATCTGTTCCGCGGTATCTCCCATACGCAGACCTGTCGAATATTCCGCTACCGCCGGAGATACAGGCAATAAATCACGAAATTTAAGGCGGCTAAATAACTTAAGACGTTGCGATAGCGTTTTAGCCTTATTCATCTCAACCAGAGTACGAGCCAAGGATTTAGTCACACCAATCGGCAATACAGACGAGGAATCTGCTCCACCAGCAATCCCGATATTCACCGTGCCAGCCATAATGCTTTCAGCCACATTAGCAATCGCCTGGAAACTAGTGGCACATGCACGGGATACACTGTAAGCATCAGTACTCACACTTAACCCAGTACCGAGAACGATTTCACGGGCAATATTCGGCGCTTCAGGCATTTGCACTACTTGCCCAAACACCAGTTGGTCAATCTTTTCAGGGAGTAAACCACTCCTTGTCACAAGTTCGCTGACGACTAATTTACCCAAATCCACAGCCGGTATGTCGTGATACGATGTTGCCTGTTTAGCAAATGGAATGCGTAGCCCACTGACAATGGCGATACGATCACCTTGATGTGTCACTTGTGTTAAAGGACGACTCATAACGGCTCCTGAAAGATTATCGTTAACTGAATCAAATTACTGAAAAAACTCTTCAACCAACCTGGACAGGTCTGACCTGACAGATCATTGTTAGCGTAATGTTTATAAATAGCAAACCTGAATAAACCAAAAATGAGAGGAAGCGCAACTTTAATTTATTTAATAGCTAAATGGTTTCAATGCTTATTCGAACATGTTCGCAAGCTTTTGTGCGAAATTGGCTTATTACATCAGTCATAATTTCATTACTCAAATATTCATAATGAATTTTAATATCTTATCTCTCTTAACTACCGGAAAACTCGTTCTACCTCTTAAAATATATTTATCTGCCGAAATTTGATCTTAAAAAATCATTTTTAAACGTTTTTATTAATATCAAAAATCATTTTTTTGTTAACTGAGTCGCGTTTTTGATATCAACTTGGTAATATTTTAAAAACATCCTTGCAACACCAACTGTTATCAGACCTATACTTCACAACTGGTCTGATTTGTCATTGAGACAAACCGACCCTACAATCCTGCGCTCCTTGCTAAGATAAGTGGCATAGTTAAATAATAAACAAGAGGGTTTTGGTTATGAACCAGAAAAACCTGTTCACCCGTTCAGCATTAGCGGTTGCAGTGGCAATAATTTCATCGAATGCTGGCGCTGCTGGTTTCCAGTTAAATGAATTTTCTACTTCGGCTTTGGGCCGTGCTTTTTCCGGGGAAGGCGTTGTTGCTGATAACGCAACGGTAGGAAGTCGTAACCCAGCAGCAATGACGCTGTTTGATCGCCCATCATTTTCCATTGGTGCTGTCTATATCAACCCTGATGTTGACATTACCGGTAAATCCCCAATAACGGGCAAAAGTACTAACGCTAAAAATATTGCTCCTACCGCTTGGATACCTAACCTACATTTCATTATGCCAATCGATGATCAATGGTTTGTTGGTACTTCGGTCACCACCAATTTCGGCCTGGCAACCAATTTTAGCAATAACTATGAAGCAGGCCCCATCGGCGGTAAAACTGACCTGACAACGTTGAACTTCAATCTGAGCGGTGCTTATCGTCTGAATGATCACTTTAGCTTTGGTTTAGGGCTGAACGCTGTTTATGCGGATGCAAAAATTGTCCGTCATGCAGGTATTCTGTCGCAGAAACTGCGAGGCGCCATAAACCCAACAGATGAAGTTGCTAACCTAGAAGGCAAAGATTGGGGTTATGGCTGGAACGCCGGCATCATGTATGAAGTGGATGAAAATAACCGTTACAGCTTGACTTACCGTTCTAAAGTTAAAATTAAGTTTAAAGACGGTGATTATAAGAATGACGTACCTGTTCAGGTAGGTAAAATGATGGAAAAAGCGGGAGTGCATTTACCTGCTACCGGCGGTCAAACCATTGGCGGTAAATTGGATCTCAAGCTGCCAGATATCTGGGAAGTTTCTGGTTATAACCGTGTAGCACCTAAATGGGCTATCCACTATAGCCTGGCGTATGCAGGGTGGAGTGAGTTTGACGAACTGAAAGGGACTAGCAAAAAAGACGGCTCCGTCCTGTTTAGTAAACATGAAGGCTTCAAAGATGCCTACCGTATCGCTTTAGGTACAACTTATTATCACGATGACAATTGGACATTCCGCACGGGTATCGCCTTTGATGACAGCCCGATCCCTGCAGAAAACCGTTCTATCTCTATTCCAGATCAAGATCGTTTCTGGCTGAGCGCGGGTGCAACTTACGCATTTAACAAAGATGCTTCTGTTGATGTAGGTGTTTCTTATATGCATGGTCAGAAAGTCACTGTCAAAGAGAGATTATCTGAAAACAAATCTGATCCAACTAACGTACCATATGAATTCGAAGCTAAAGGTTCTGCTTGGCTTTACGGTGTGAACTTCAACTACGCATTCTAATAATATGCAGCCCTAAAAAAGGATAGCTCCACTGCTATCCTTTTTTATCTACAAAGTTAACAATCAAATAACGACTATCAATCAATACTATCCAAATCATCCTGTAATGCTTCCGCATTCGGATTTTTCGTGGCTTCCAGCTTACCACCGCTTGCCATAAAATCATGGCTCTGGAAATAAGCCTCACGCATCATCAAATAAGGATCTGATGAGTTCTTCAACAAGCCATCAGAATCCAGTAAACGAGCACGGGTTTCAATACCTTCAAATGCCCACTTGCCGGCTGACATCCAAATAGTCAGATAACTCAGCATTGGATAAGTCATATCCGCCCAATTTCCCCCTTCATCACGTAGGGTGAAACTGCCATAGCCCGGTAATACAACATAAGGACCATATCCCACCTTATAATAGCCTAGGGTACTCCCAAAGCGTTTTGGCTCTTCTTTTGCCAATTTAGGGTTTGCCATCGTTGCAACATCAATCAGCCCCCCCATACCCAAAATGGTATTCAGGAAAAAACGATTAAAATGTTTCATCCCCTGATATGGGTTACCACGCAAGAAACTGTTTACCATACTAGCCGGCTCTTCGAGATTACTCAGGAAATTACCCAAACCATTTCGAGCGGGCATCGGCACATAATCGTGCCACGCTACCGCGACTGGACGTAAAACATAAGGGTCAAGAACATCATAATTAAAGTTGAACATTGTACGGTTAAAACCTTCCAATGGGTCTGAACGCCCCTGTTCAACAGTATCAGATGAATTAGCACATCCCACGAGTAATACAGCTGTAAGAGCGATTCCGCCCAAACGATACTTCATACATCTCTCCAAATAATAACCTTCTAGATCCGGCAAATCAGTTTGTTGCTCGACTCGCCGATGATCATCAATAAAGTAAATATTACTGACAATCCAACTTGAATGGTACTCAATTCAAGCGATCATTAAATAGGCAAACAGTTTATAACGCCTTATATTATGAATGAAAAGCCGTTATAATAAAGCTACGTCCCCTTAGTTAAATGGATATAACAAGCCCCTCCTAAGGGCTAATTGCTGGTTCGATTCCAGCAGGGGACGCCACCCTAAACTAAACCCACCTAAACAAATCCACTAAAAACCCAATAACAGCAAGCAATCATACTAAATCGAACTAAATTGGAATAAGCTCTAACGCGGGGGTAATAGTCACACTGTATGCATATCAGCGGGAGAATAGTATGAATTGCTGCTGGTCTTCATTGATTAGAATTCATGCCGACACAAGGCCGGCATTGTTTTATTAATTGGTCATCGAATAGATAAAAACTTACTTATTTGGCATTTAGCACTTCGTGTAATTTGCCTTCATCAAGCTGACGACAACGTTTCGCGACCACAATCGTCGCAACACCATTACCAATTAGATTCGTTAAAGCTCTGGCTTCTGACATGAAACGATCTATTCCCAGTATTAATGCCAGCCCTGCTAGTGGTAAATGCCCAACAGCAGAAATTGTCGCAGCTAATACAATAAACCCACTACCTGTTACGCCAGCAGCACCTTTAGAAGATAAAAGTAATACAACCAATAGCGTTATTTGATGCACAATATCCATATGAGTATTTGTTGCTTGAGCAATAAATACCGCAGCCATTGTCAGGTAAATGGAGGTACCATCCAGATTAAAGGAATATCCCGTCGGTATCACCAATCCAACAACAGATTTCTGGCATCCCACTTTCTCCATTTTATCTAACATACGTGGCAATGCAGATTCAGAAGATGATGTTCCCAATACAATTAATAACTCTTCTTTAATGTAATTAATAAACCGGAATATACTAAATCCTGTCGCTTTTGCAATTGTCCCTAAAACAAATATGACAAAAAGAATACAGGTGATATAAAAGCAAACTATTAATTGTCCTAATTGTACCAACGTACCAATACCATATTTACCGATGGTAAATGCCATTGCACCAAAAGCGCCTAAAGGAGCCAATCGCATTATCATATTGATGATACCGAAAATAACATGCGAAAAACCATCAATAATATTAAAGATTGATTTCCCTTTCTCTCCTAAACGATGAAGTGCAAAACCAAATAACACAGCAAATAATAAGACCTGCAAAATATTACCACTGGCAAACGCCCCAATGACACTGGCAGGAATAACATCAAGTAAAAATGCTATTATCCCTTGTTCAGCAGCCTTCTCCGCATATAGGGATACCGCTTTAACATCTAACGTAGAGGGATCAATATTCATCCCAGCGCCAGGCTGCATAACATTGACAACAATTAGCCCAATAATCAAAGCAATTGTGCTAACTATTTCAAAATACACCAGTGCAATAGCACCCGTTTTACCAACAGCTTTCATACTTTCCATACCTGCAATGCCGGTTACAACCGTACAGAAAATAACAGGAGCAATAACCATTTTGATTAATTTAACAAATCCATCACCTAATGGCTTCATTTCTGTACCAAGCTCTGGATAGAAATGCCCCAGAAGTATACCGATAGTTATTGCGAGCAAAACTTGAAAATAAAGACTCTTTAGTAAATTTTTCTTCACTTCTTAATTCCCTAATCCATAGTATAAATCAGATTCTATTTATTCTTATTAGAACGATGTAGTTTTTGTTAAATGTACTTTATACCTTTATTTAATAAAACATAAAGCAAATTTTCATTATTTTTTCACAAAAAATTAAAATTAACACACAATTTTTTAAGATACAGATCACATAAACACACAATCAATAACCTCACTAAGATGATTGAACCAATAATCATCTCACAAGTTATTTAAAACTTTCCATTTAAAAATATTATTTACTCGAATAACGTTTATTTTTCAATCCATTAAGTATTACCATAAAAAAAATTAACAAGTTTTTGATACATGAACATTTTGAGAACGATGTAATCATAAGAGATTATTAACTATAATTGTACAGCCTGGTTGCTTTTTTATAATTTAAGCAACAATATACACGGCATGATATCAATACCTGAAAGAAAACAATTCTCATCATGAAATTAGACAACCCGTTAAATTACCATATGCAGATACCGGAAAACCCGCTCTCTTCTACCCCTGTGGTATTAATCCATGGGTTATTCGGTGATCTCAATAATCTTGGGGTTTTGGCTCGTGATTTGCAGCAATACTATCCCGTCATTCAAGTCGATGTACGCAATCATGGTCTATCTCCACGGGCAAATAACATGGATTACCACGATATGGCACAAGATGTTATTTCCCTGCTGGATCATCTGCAAATTCAGTCCACCCTTATTATTGGTCATTCAATGGGCGGTAAGATCGCGATGGCAATGACCGCATTAGCACCAGAGCGGATAGAAAAAATTATTCTTATTGATATAGCTCCCGTTGCCTATCAGATTCGCCGTCATGACCAAATTTTTACCGCACTGAACAAAGTGACAGAAGCCGGAGTTAAATCCCGTCAAGACGCTGCTAAGATTATGCGAGAAAATATTCAGGAAGAAAGTGTCATTCAGTTTTTACTGAAATCATTCCATCAGGGGGAATGGAAATTCAATTTACCGGTATTAATTAACCAGTATGAAAAGATCATCGGCTGGCAAGAAATCCCTACATGGCCTCGCCCTGCCCTGTTTATTCGTGGCAGCCTTTCCTCTTATGTCCAGGAAGAGTACCGGAATGATATCACCAGACAATTTCCACAAGCCAAAGCTTGGGTTATCGCTGGTTGCGATCACTGGGTTCACGCAGAAAAACCAGACGCAGTGTTAAAGGCAATTCATCGTTTTCTTAATACCAATACGGAATTAATGTAGGAAACCGGTTAATTAGCGATAAAAGTATCAAACTCACTGAACTTCGAAATCGCCGCGGCTATCAAGTGATCATCGCCTTCTCCACCGTTGATGACTGCATGGTAGCCCATCAATATCAGCCTCTCAGCTTACTTATCAATTTTCGGTAATGGCCCCAATTTCACACCTTCTGGATAATATTTCCAGCCATCACGAATACGGATATTTTCATCCCAAGGTAGTTTATATTCACCGTTTGCTAAATCACGCACCCAAGTCAAATAATTAGCTCTCTCTCCTCCAGGTTTACCAACATAACCTCGACAACCAAGATTAAAAATACTGTTCTCTAACGCCCAGTTCTCACGAGCCTTATCCGCCAAACGCGGGAACAGCTCAGCAGTGACAATTTCCCACGGATTACGCTGCCCTTGCTGGATAATGTTACCGTCATAATTACAAATCGTACCTTCACCGAAATAATAAAATACCTCATCGTAGCCTGCCAGATTAACCGATACGGTATACATTAAGTTCTGCCAAGCATTAGTGCGATTAGTCCAGATCCATTGGTCGTTGACTTGGGTAGAATAACCGGAAATACGGATAAAAACGTTACAGCCTTTATAGGCAGCTTCGCGCGCCAATTCTGGAAACATACCATCGTGACAAATACACACCGCCAGCTTTGAACCTTTAGGCCCCTCACAAACCGGCATGCCCAAATTACCCGGCATCCAGGGTTCAATCGGCACCCAAGGCTGCAACTTGCGGTAATGCAATACAATCTCACCGTTGCTGTTAATAATTATCGCAGTGTTATAAGGTGGCTGCGACGGATCTTCATTATGTTCCATTACTGAAAACACACCCCAGATATCGTTGCGAATACAAGCTCGACGAAAACAGTCAACTTCTGGACCGTCCAGCGATAATAACATTTCATCATAAGTCCAGATCTTGGTATTTAATCCCTGAGCGGAATATTCAGGAAATACAATAAAATCCAAGTCAGGATAACCGGCTTTAGTTGAATCGATTGTTTTACAGATCTGCTGCACTTGAACCTGAATATCTTCAGGCCCCTTAATAATAGGAACAGGATATTGAATAGCGGCAATTAATAACGCTTCATCCCACGCACTGACACTTCCGGTACTGCCCATAAAGACCTCTGAATGAATAGTAGTTATTAAAATTGAATGACAAGTTTCATCGTTATACAGACAAATAGAACGTTATCTTTACCCGTCGTTAAGCGATTTCACTAATGCATAATAGCGTCTCTTTTGTTCACAAAAATGCGATCTGTAACATTAAATAAAAAAATTAATAACTTTGTAGTAAAGAGTACCGTTATTAATATTAGGGTTAATTTGTCCTGAATAACTTTGCAAAATAGTCGAACACTTTGAAGGAACTCAATCCGGTTTAAGCAATATGAGGAGTTATAAAAAGATCCCAAACAATCTGTTTGGCCTTTACAGCATGTTAACCATCAGCAGTCACCATAGACCTTTCCTATATTTGATTTTATGCTATATACTCGTGATATATAGCAATAATTAAAGAGGTGTGCCATGATATATCAAAGTAAAGTTTTTATGAGCAACCGAACTCAGAATGTGAGGTTACCCGCAGATCTCCGTTTCCCTGATAATGTAAAAGAAGTTACTGTTAGGTCAAGAGGCAAGGAACGAATTATTGCGCCCGTACAAAATACATGGGATAGTTTTTTCCTGTCTGATCAATCTGTAACTGACGATTTTTTACCTGAACGTCCTGATCAAGTAACAAGTGAAAGAGAATCTTTCGATGATTAAGTATCTGCTTGATACTAATATCGTGATTTTCACGATAAAAAAGCGCCCTCAATCCATTCTGCCTAAATTCAATAAGAATACAGACCACATGGCTATTTCTACGATCACGTTAGCAGAACTGATTTTTGGGGCTGAAAAAAGTGGAAATCCTGAGAGAAATTTGGCGATTATAGAAGATTTTATTTCTCGATTAACTATTCTTCCTTATGACGAACACGCCGCATTTCACTATGGAAATATTCGTGCATCACTAGAAAAAATCGGAAAACGGATCGGAGATAACGATCTGCATATTGCAGGGCATGCAAGAAGCAAGGGGTTGATAGTTGTTACCAATAACACAAAAGAATTCAATAGAATCGATGGATTGAGAGTGGAAGATTGGACACTAGGTTGACAGCACTAAGCAAAATCTGCCCCTGTGTTAGCCGGGGCAAGATTTTATGAGAGTTTGTTATTACTTAACCCGAATTCCGTTTATTTTCTCTTTAGATAATTGCTTCCCAGAATCCAAAGGTTGGAACTCAAATTCTCGCAAGTAGCCGCTTTGAGTACAAACATTCACAACAACTCTATTCAAATAGGCATCATTCAGTGCTGAAGTAAATTTATCTGCGTTATCAGACATTAATTTCCCGTACCAAACACCATTAACTTTAACATTCACACCGGGTCCCTGTCCTAGCCAGTTTGATGAGTAACTTACGCTATCTATACGGGTTTCTTTAATAAATTCACCATCGCAAACTGCAACTAATGGATTTCCAGCAAACGCAGCAAAAGGAAGCAAAAGGAAGCAAAAGGAAGCAAAAGGAAGCAAAAAAACTATAAATGAGATTATTTTTACCATTTTCATTTCCACCTAAAAAATTGTTAATAGTTTCATCGATGTTATTTATATTATTACCTAAAACATTCTTAACTCACACTAATGGCCAATTTAATACCACCACACTATCGTTATAATTATTGTTGGTGCCATTTTCTGCACCGATAACGGCTATCCCTGGTTTTCCGTCAAATGTGTTATAAGCATAACGAAGTTTACAAGGCTTATTATCTCCCTCAATTTCAATACAGACTTTCCCTTTACCTGATGTATAAGTTTTGATGCCAATGACATTATCTGTCCCTTTTCTAGTTAATATATCTACCAGAAGGTCGTCAATATATATTTTTATGATTTGTTGATGGATGTCCGTATTAACATAAGCGGCCAAACCAAATCTTATACTGTAGGGTAATTGGAAACAGTGTTTACCGGTATCATTAATACCGCATTCTCCACCACAACTTCCCCCTCTGTCATTGCCTCGATCACTGCCTAATAAATCGGTATCAACCGATACCGCCGCTTGAACTTTTTTGAAAGTGACTCCTTTCCAATTGGTTTGAATAGAAAGCAGCTCATGATCAATAGCATTCAACTCCAAATTAAATCGGGTATTGGAGTTTCCTTTGAAAAAATAAATAAAATGATGCCCTCTGGTTCGCCATAAAACAGCAGCATCCAGATTTTCAGCGAATCCTACGTATTTCCCAGCCATCTTCCATCTGGTCGCAATGCTATTCTGATGAATTGTATGTGAACTTACTGTATAATCGATACAATCACCGTCTTTAAAAAAGCAAACAACATCTGTCAAATTGGTTTTTTTTATATCCATTAATTCTGTAGCGGCATCTATTCCATTTTCAAATTCAGTACCTTTCAATCCAGGCCATCCCTCCACGATGGGTTTTGGTCCATCACTCACCTGTTCTTTTGCTATATCAAATTTAAGATACTGTGATCCTTTGAAAAAATACAAATAACCATTAAAATTAATCACATCATCAATATGTCTTTGGAAATCGGTAGGAAGGTTAGGCCAATTTTTATTAATAGGCTGGGGATAATCGGTATATGCTGCATATAATTGTTCACTATATTTGGTGTTCTCTGTACTAAGAAATAAATAAGTATCTGTATTCATTACATTATTCATTTATTATATTTTCACTACTTGTTATTCTGAATTTTTCAAATTTTCATCTGCCAGATAACAATAACGATTCAAGAATTTTCAATTTAAATCTGTCATATATTTTACACTGCATAAATTAATACAGTTGAGAAATAAAATTCAATCTTATAAATTAATAAATCATTAACTGATTTAATCCCATTGATTTTATGGAAAAAAACTAAACATATGCTAGGGATAAGAATATATAAACAAGAAGAAAGTTATTATTCTATATTTTCATATGTTTGTTTAAGGAGGGAAGTGACTGCTCCCCGCCTAAAGAGGGTGTCGCAAAAGGTTAAGGTCACTTTTTCAAGCATCAAGTTAAATTCAATCACTGACTTTGGGCAGCCTGTTATTTGTATGGATAACAGGCTAAAAATAATCCCTAATATCAGAGCAACTGCCCTTGATAAGTTATACGCTATGGCGTGCAAGGTAAATTCCACTCTGACTGCCGATAAACCTCTACGCCGAAAGCGCTCCAGTCCCTGGATACCCCGTAAGGCGGAAAATACAGGTTCGACCATGACTTTTCTTTGACTCAATATCCGCTTTGACTCCGGTTTGTCCACCTGTGAACGCAGTTTATCGCGCACGTCATCTTCCGGGTAATGTTTAATTTTTCTGCCCTTTTTCGCCTGAGTACACTTTTCTTTTTCCGGGCAATCGGCACAATTTACTCCGGTATAGACCCGATGCTCACAGCTTTTTTCGGACGGTCTTACTATACTGACATGAAGTAACCTGTCATTGGTCGGGCAAATATACAGGTCTTTCTCCGCATGATAAAATAAAACCAAAATTAAAAACAATACTTAACGCAGAAAACTTCTTTCTTTCACATAAGATATAACGTTTCACTAATTATGATCAATTATTTATTCATCTTTATGAAAATACCAAAAATATATTTTCACTAATTAATATTAATTCAAAATAGATAATGTGTTATTAGCATAATAACCATTTGAAATAGTTAATTTCGATTCTATTTAATACAAACCTACCCCCTGTCATGACGTTAAAATGGCATTATTTTCAGCCGGAATGATAGTTAATGGAATTATCAGGGCAAGACTTTCTTGACTTTAAGCCACTCATTACCGATATCCATCGTTGAAATAGGAGCAGGATCTCGTCTTCTTATCAATGGGTTGAACAAAGGGCTCCAGATCAATCTGATCATAATGACCGCTATAGCTCGGTTATCACAAATTACGAACTCACAAGCTTGCAAGATACAAAAACAATCGTACAATATGTTGTACTATTAATAGGTATTTCGTTGTATTTTTCAGGTCATTTCTTGACATAGGTGGGATAAATGAAAGTGTTAACTTACTCAGAAGCAAGACAAAATTTTTCTAAAACGATGATAAATGTCGTGAACGATTGTAGCCCAGTGATTATCACTCGTAAAAATGGCGAAAGTTGTGTACTTATGTCATTAGCTGATTTCGAATCTTTGCAAGAAACAGCTTATTTGATGAGATCACCAACCAACGCGAATCGCCTTATGGAATCTATCTCTCAGTTAAGAACCGGGAAAGGGAAGGCCAAGGAATTGGATTTAGACTGATGAAAGTAACTTTTTCAGATAACGCCTGGGAAGATTATCTTTATTGGCAACAAACTGACCGAGCGATATTGAAGCGTATTAACAAATTAATCAAAGATATAAAAAGACAGCCATTTACAGGTATTGGTAAACCTGAACCGCTTAAACACAATTTTACCGGATTCTGGTCAAGGCGTATTACTGAGGAACAGAGGTTAGTATACTCTGTTGAGAATGATGAATTATTAATAGCACAATGCCGCTATCACTACTAACGCAGTGTAATGGAGCGTCATAGCCCACTCGGCTTTTTATTGGGGATGGTGTCAGGATGAATTGCACACCTTCCAACCGAAAAAGCCGAGCCTGAATTTACGCAATACTAAAATTGCTGCTGTTAAACAAATTTCCCCTTACCAATCGTGACATCGGTCCACGCCGTTGCGATAGCCACTTTCGCCTGACTGTCCAAACCCGCAATAAAACCATTATCACCCACTGCCGGAGCAAAGCCACTCATTGCCTGGATCAGGGAATCCACGGCATTATCTGACAGTGCCGTAAATTCACGTTCGCCTGATGCCTCCTCATCGCTCATCCAAGCCACCAATTTGGCGCGATTGCCATTAAAGTAATCATTAAAGGTAACCGAACCTACCGATTCAAATTTCCCCTGAGCGGTGGTGTCCTGAGTATGGCGATTCACTGACAGCACCAGATCATACCCGCTACGCTGAAACCACAGGTTTCGCCAGTCAACACCGTTAAACAAGATCATATCTTCTGCGTTAATATCGCTCACTCGGTTATCAATCACTTCTTCGCTGACCACAAAGCTATCCACACCTGCACCGCCCCGGAAATTGTTCTGATACCCGCCTAACACCAGCAGATCCTGACCTTCACCGCCATCAAACTGGCTGAACTTCGAAATAGCGGCGGCTATCAGATGATCATCACCTTCGCCACCCTTAATCACCGCATGGTAGCCCATCAGCTTAATCGCATCATTGCCGGAGTAACCATCAATCCGGTTGTCATTACCAAATACTCTGGCAAAATCGTCGCCTCCTCCCAGTTCGGCCTGATTATTATTGCCGATGATCACCGTATAATCCTGACCTTCCCCAGTATCCACCCGGTTATAGTTGCCGGAGGTGACAACGTAATCCTGCCCGTTACCCGCATCAATAAAACCGCCTTCACCAAAGACAAATGTCTGGTCATTGCCTTCCCCCATAAAGACATGGTTAATCCGCCCGGCCACCACTGCGGTATCATCCCCCTTACCGCCAAACATCCAGTTTTCACGCCCCATCAGGACGCCCAAGTCATTGCCTTCACCACCTGAAAAAATATTGGAGGTACCTAGCGAGTAATAGACATCACTACCACGACCACCCCAGAAATTATTGTTATCGCCCAGATAGGCACCAAGATCTTTACCGTCACCGCCCCAGTTGAAGTTATAGTTCCCCAACGATACGTGGATATCGCCATCCCCTTGCAGATGACCGCTGCTACGCAGGAAATCAAACGTTTTTTCTTCCATATTAAGCAGATCTGTCGTCAGGTTTTCTTTCAGGTTAACCACTAACGATTTCATCTCTCGCTGCTTCTCTTCGCTGAACATCGTCGCAAATAAATTAGGTAAGTTAAGCGAATTAAAACCAAATGCAGGCTTGGGTTTATTATTGGTCTGAGCATTTTCTCCATTGATACTCACCGAAGATCCTGATTCCTGACGCTCATTGGGCGCTTTCTCTTTCAAACCATGGCTCTCCGCAAATGACCTGATACCCTCCTCGCCCATATCAATACCCGCCTCCAGGCTATCAAGTAACTTTTCTGGATTGGTGAAAGTTTGCAGTTGATCACCACTAAATTCCCCTATCACTTCCAACATCTCTTGCAGAATTGCCTCACCATCAACCGATTCACCTGTATAGGAAATAATTTTCCCCTCTGCGGTGTAGTTCACGCCAAAAATATCCGCTAAGGTGGTATCTGCATTTACACTCGCTAATCGGCCAATCAGTTTATTCTTGAGCTGACGCGGCAAGTCTTGTGGATTATAGGTAAAGGTGGTCTTCGCCATGCCCGTGGCTGAATATTGTTGCGTCATCAGACCAAACAATGAACCCAGATTGGTATCCAAAATCGACTGAATATGGTCACCGAACATCAGGTTCCAGTTACCGGTTGTCACCTGAATATCAGCGCCACGCCCGCCAACAGCAAAGTTGAAAGCCAGTTTCCGATTGGCCTGACGAAACTGATCCATGCGACTTATTTTGCCCATATCAGCACCCTCACCATGTTCCCCTAGCCACTGATTAAACTTCTTGTTCAGAGTTAATTCGGCATCGTATTTCAAACCACGGCTGCTACGTTCATGTTGCGAATCCAGATCAATCAATGTGTTGTAGTCCACATTGCTGGTTTGGTCCAAACCTGACATATCCTCCACAAACCTCTTCGCACCAGCGATGGTCCACTGTTGATCTTGCGCCACCAACCAATCTTGATCCGCACTGGAACCGGCAATCCCTTGCAGTACGTGAGCAATACGCGCAGCACCATCAAACGGATTAACCAACGGCGGCGTTGGAATGTATTTATCCATCATCACAATCAGGTCATTACTACGGCCCTGATTAAAACTGACATTACGATTACCGATAAACATTTGCGCCCCTTCAAGCGCCTGGTAGCCTGCAATATCGAAGCTCTGTTTACTGTCACCATTACCGATGTGTACCATCACATTGTTATCACCGAAGGCCAGTGATTTAAAACCACCGCTACCCACTTTGATACCAACGTTCGAGGTTCCCCAATTGAGTGCGGTAAACTCCCCATCTCCCACATTCACTTGGATATTACCGGAGTAACTGAGCTGATTATTCGCTTTCTCATTGGCATCAATTTGAATCGTATTTTTACGTTTGTTTGGTTTAACAAATTGTTCAACGTTACCCGCGATCGCTCCTTTAATAACGGTATCAGCTTCGGTATGTCCTACCCTGGAGAAGTTAATATCACTTTCGGCAATACCACGGCGAACTAGCTCGGTATGCGTGATCAACTCATTTTGGTTATTCCAACTCAATACGATTTTATTATCAGGCAAATTGTTAACCCATTGGTTATTTTGATCACGGGTAAATTTGCGTCCACTGGCATCAACAGCCACTTCACTACTGCGAGCGGAAACATCACTGCGAATGCCTTGCTTATCTAACACAGTAATAAAACGACGAGCAAAGCCATCCCGTTTGTCATCACTTATCAAAGAACAGCCCACAATACTGATGTGATCAGGTTTGTGAGTTATGCTTTTACCCTGATTAACGTCCTGATAAAACCGCGTTAATCTGGTCGCCAATTCATCAGCGGTGTAACCACTCAGACGAATGTTATTTTGTTCCGACGTCTCACGGCCATGACCGACAATCTGCCAACGTAACTTACCGGATAATCTGGCAAGATCGCCATAAACCACACGATATTTACCACTAGAGTCAAGTTGAACCACTACGCTAGAATCTGAATGTTTACCCGCCAGATTGGCCGCGGCTTTAGCGACGATCGGATCATCCTCCATTTGGATAATCATCTGACCATCAAAGCGAGTTTCACGGCCATCAGCTTGTGGCATCACCGTCTCTATTTGCCAGTCACCGAGTGGCCTGCTCATTTTCTGATCCTGATGAGGATCGCCGATGATAGTAGGATCTGACCTCTTATTCTTCCCCGATAACCCATCTAACTCTTCCACCGCTGGACGACTTTGTGGCTTCACCCTGGCATGTTTTTGATAGAATTCCCCAGTTTCTTGGAACGCGTTATCCAGCGCCTGACTTATCCACACTTTGCCTTCTGCACCGGCAATATCCACCAGCTCCCTATAATTGGTAGTGTAGCTATTTAGCAACTGCTTGCGTTGTCCATCACCGGTTACCTGTAGTGCCTGATAAACCGCCAGACTTTCGTTGACAGAATGACCACCATCAAATACCAGAAACGCCAGCGTGTTGAGATAGCTCTGTCTGGCCGAGAAAGTAGGCTGTTCACTAGCAATATAGTTATTGAGGTGAACCATGATATTGGTCGAGCCAGAAGCCCCCGTTACCACAGAGTGGCCTTGCGCTAACGCATTATGCTCAAATCTCGTTTCCCGTCCGGGGACCAAAATTCGACCCGCAGCAACCTTTCTGCCATATAAAAAGTCATCATACTTGTTATTGGCAGGCTGGTAGGGCAACGCCGTACCATAATCTTTGGTCTGCTTTTCGGTTACTTCAACTTCATACGTGATATCAGCCCCGCTAGTCAGTTGACTACTGGTCGAACGGGCCTTGGTGATAACCTCCTCATAGAAGCGATCCCCTTTCACCTTCCACTCCGCACGCTCCATCCCCATTCCTGGGGTAATGGCCATTTTTACTGCCAGAAATGGTACCTTAATCACAGCAAAACCATCATTAACCTGAGTCATCATGGTTTTGAAATTGGCAAAAGTCGGTTTGTCCAGGAACGTTGTCAATTCAGGCACTCGACTAAACCAGGGACGAAAGTCCTTATTAATGGCCCTGGCAAAACCGGCCATCTTTTTAGCAATAATCTTTTCACGCTCGGCGACATCAGGATAAAAACCCCCTATCCACTGTTCAAATTTCTCTACCAAAAATTGTCCTGTCTGCCTGGAAGTGGTCATGGCATCCTGTGGCGCTGTTTTCACCAATTCATGGGCCAATTCAGAATCAAAATGGCGGCTAAACAGGTTATCAATATATTGTCCAGTCGCCTTTTCCTTACGGGCATCAGCCAGTAACTGCTGAGCTAGCATGTGTAATTCAGGATGTGCCTGCAACTGGGCAACCGCATCCTCAAATAGCTTAATGGTTTCCCGTCGTGTTACCTGTCCGCTAAGCCAAAGGTTTTTGGCTCGTTCAACTAACGGCATACCTTCGGGAATCGCTTCTTGTTGCAATCGGCTAACGAAAACGATGAAGCTTTCACTTTCAGTTTTAGGCGCTTCCCGTTCCGCCGCAGAGTTAATCTGGGTCAATGGCTTGATTTGTAAATCAGTAAGACGATTAATTTCGCTTTGCGCGATATCACCTTTCAAACCTACCACCCGCCCGAAGCCATCAAAGGATACCTGTTGGTCAAACCGTGCAACATGGTCAGGCGATAAGCTAACGCCTAAAATCCCGGCTGATTCAGCTCTTTTTGCTTGAAGGTAGGCAACCAATTCTCCCATCTCAAAACGCAGGCTTTTGACTAATCGGCCACGCTTGGCAAATTCATTGGGATTACGCTGTTGCCAATGAGCAAGCGCTTGCTCAAGCTGCAACACATGCTGCTCATCAGGTTGTTCAACCGCATTGTTGAAAGCCTGACGCATGGCCACCAGCGCCTTACTGGGCCGATCGGTATTTATCTGACCAAGATATCTTTTCGTCGAATCAATAAACCGTTTGTCACCCTGACTCAGCAAGAAAGGCTCAAACTCTCTCAGGATGGAAGAATGAGATTTAAGGCTATCTCCACCAGCCGTTTGCCCCAATCCTTGCAAATTGATACCCGAAATGACAGGTGCTTTTTTGGTTAACTTTCCAGGTTGATTCGAGATAGGTTCCACAACCCTATCGGATGACGTTCCGGTAAACAGGGAAATGATCGAAGCACCAACATTTTCTGCGCGAATACTCCTGTTGATCTGTAGCCGATTAATCGCCTGTTGCGCACTACTCAATGCCGCCAAATCTGTAGCTGTTAGCGTTAGATCTTCACTGTTCCAGCCATTAGCTTCCGTTTTAGATTCAGGATTGATATGACTTTTCGGTTTCACTACGTCGATTGGTATATACGCTTTTCCAGACAAGCCACTGCCGGTCGCTCCGCTACGATCGGGTTTTGCATCACCAGCCTGTTTCGCACCTTTTGCATCAGCCTGTACCTGAGCGGCTTTATTTTTCGCTACCGAACTATCATGTTCACCGCGTTGTTTCGCTTCTTCATACACGGCATAGGCATCACTTTCCGCTTTTACTGCCCGCAGATGTTGTAAATCTGCTTCTTTCTGTCTTGATTTCGCGCTTGTACGCGCATCTTCAATATTGTCGTCTGCGTTCTTGATATTCTGATAACCTTGCTTTAAACCTGCTTCTGATTTGCCAATTGCATTTTTTACTTGTTGTTGGTTATCAATAAGGCTCGGCTGTAAACCCGCTAATTTTTTCTGTGAAATAAATTTAGTGTCATCTAATTTCTCCTGAGTACGGTCCAAATATCCCGCAGCAAACCGGTCACGCCACTCATCACCCGATTGACCAGCGTAATTCCCATAGCCATTAAGCGCATCCAGACGTTGAGTCATGGAGAACAGTTCCTTCATTACTGCTCGCTCTTCTCCACTTATTGCATCACGCTGTACTTGTCCATTGGTCTTCAGCGCATTTTGATCCGTTGATTCCAATTGGAATTGTGATTTTGAAATTATTTTCAGTTGATCATCCCGCTCTTGTTCCAGAATACGGCGATTTTCCTCTGCTTTCTCTTTATCACTTAACGCATTTTGCGCAGCTCCGTCCTGTTTTGCATGTTTAATAACAGCGTCAGCTTGTGATGATGATTCACTCTGAGTCGAATCAACCTTGTCTCCAATATGCAAGGCATTCTGGATAGCCTCAGTATCAGGAGTCTCCACCTGTGTTACCGTGCCACTTAATTTATCACGCAGATCCGAACCAACTTTATCAATGGCATTCATCTGGAAACCATCAATAGCAGAAACTTCGGTTAAACTAATCGCCCCTCGGCCCTTAAGGGTTCCAGAAGTATTCTCCTCATTACCGTGAATCAGATAGTTAATCGCGTAGCTACCTTCCACATTTAACACAGTCTGTTTAATATTTTTAAACAGTAAGGGGAGGTTATTACTTTGCGTGTCGCTTTCTGCAATAGAAAGCGTGTAGAAATCACCATTACCCACCTTAATCGCCACATTATTACGTGCATAAGAAGCGTTAATCCCCAAGCCATCACCAACATGAATATTGGCATTGCCTTTACCTTTCATGATCGCAACATTGAGACCATGCCCGACTTTAGTATTAACGTTATATTCACCCCACACGGTGTTAACGGAAACACCATCCCCCACGTTGGTATTGACATTAAAATCGCCATGCGTCGCGGTGACACTTAAACCATTCCCCACCGTAGTCGTGATATTGGCTCTGCCTTTTGCCACAGTAACCTGCATACCGTCACCCACTTTAGTGACAATATTTCCTTTACTCCACAAGGCATTAAAGCTGTCACCGTTACCGACCTGAGTCACAATGTTGGCATCAGCTTTGGCAAGCACGACATTGCGCCCATCACCGACCTTGGTAATCACATTAGATTTGCCCCAAGCGCCGGTATAATCATCACCTAGCCCCACATGGGTAATGATATTGGCATCACCTTGAACAACCGTGATTTCCTGCGCATTACCCACTTTGGTAATGATATTCGCTTTACCTTTCGCGAAGTTATAACGGTTGCCATTACCAACCTGAGTCAGGATATTAGCATCCCCCCAAACAACATTAACGCCGATACCACTCCCCACTTTGGTAATGATATTGGCTTTTCCTTTGGCAAACCCCACCGTCACGCCATGACCGACATGGGTCATGATGTTACCCACATCGGAAATAAGTAAACCGACTGTTGTCCCGTCCCCTACCTTCGTTAGAATATTGCCCTTACCGAATAACACGGCAGCAGTAGTTGATGATCCCTTATGAGTGATGACATTCGACTTCGCTGCCGCAACCACCCCCATAAAATCATCACCCACTTTGGTGACAATATTTGCCTCTCCTAACGCTAAAACCCCCGTTAAGCCATTGCCGGAATGCGTCATGATATTGGCTCGACCAAACATTGCCGCCAATGTTGTACCATCACCAACCCTGGTCATTACATTCAGCTCGCCGGCAAACAAGCCAATACTGGTGCCATTACCTACATGCGAATAGATATTGGCCTCACCAATCATCAAACCGAGCGCCAAATCATTGCCCGCTTTCGTCAGAATATTGCCCTGCCCGATCATCGCGGCAAAGGTTGAGCCATGACCAATATGGGTCATCACATTAGCCTCACCGATCATGGCTGCCAGCGTCATGCCGTTACCCACTTTGGTGGCGATATTGCCTTTCGCCAACATCAAGGCAACACTCATTTCATCACCAATGTGAGTAAACACATTGCCGGCAGCGATCATCAATGCCAGCGCCTTACCATCCCCCACTCTGGTAAAAACATTCCCCAAGCCTCCCATCAACCCCCATGCATCACCGCGACCAACATAGGTAAAGATATTGCCCGCGCCAATCATGGCCGCAATCGCCGTTCCATTACCCACTTTGGTAAAGACATTGCCTGCGGCTCCCATAACGCCCAGAGTCTGATTGCCACCGACATGAGTCAGCACATTACCTATACCGAGCATGATACCCGTGGTGTCACCATTTTCGATTTTGGTCAAGATATTAGCGCCACCTAACATCACCCCCGTCATATTTCCATTGCCAATGTGAGTAAACACATTGGCGCCACCACCCATCAGCGCAATAGCACTTCCTCTGCCCTTTTTCGTCAGAATATTGGCGCCGCCTAATGCAACCGCCGTAGTGCCTGATATTTCATCATCGTTGAGATGCGTGATAATGTTCGCGCCACCAAGCATACCGGCAACCAAATCACCGGCACCAAGCTTAGTCAGCACATTAGCGCCACCCACCAGTACCGAGGAAACCTTCCCTTTACCTGTTTGGGTCATCACATTAAAACCGCCGGCACCTAACCAATTAGCGTTAGCATTACCTATTTGGCTATGGGTGTTGTACCCCCCAAACATGATAACTCGGCTATCGCCATTACCTTGATGAATCGAAATATTACCCATCGCCAAAAGATGAGCCAAATACCGCCCATCACCGATTCGAACCAATACGTTTGCCGCACCGCCAGCGTAAACATCCATTTCTCCACGCTGGCTTTGATGAACCAATACGTTTGCCAGACCTGCGCCCCGGAATGTCAGATTGCCCTGTTCCCCACGTTTCACAATCACATTGGCAGCACCAGCGCCTTCAAAATTGACGTTGCCGCGTATGACACTGGAGGTAATGACATTACCGCCCCCCATGCCCTTGAAATTAATGTCACCGGCGCTGTCACCCATATCGGCGGATAAGTTCACCAGCTCCTGATGACTGTACTCTTCGGTATGTGCTAAGTGCTCAGAAACACGGCATACTGAATTCACTTTATATTGCAGATTAGTTAGCAAATATCCGCCTATATCCATTGAGCGATAACCATTTTTGAATGAAAAATCTTCAGCAGCCAGATTACCGGTATGATCACCCGCTTTGTACCACGCACTGGCATAATATTGCAGTGCGCCGGTTTCAGGATTATTCGCCAATTCAACCATCACCACTTTGGTATATGACTCAACATACTTGGCATAAATATAAGTGTTCGGTTGACTGTTCGATTTCACCGCTGAAACATCTAATATCAAACCACCAGAATGGATTGCATGCCCATGCATCTTGGCATCAATTAACGTGACATCTCCTGCTCGGGCATTGGTTCCACCGGCATAAGTCACCCACTGGTTCTCCTGCAAATCTTCTTCAACAGTATGTTGAATAATAACGGGGTGATGATGTTCGAAGATTAAATTAGAGAGACGGTAACCACCATTGATGCCTATATCAGTAAATCCATTGCTTGAAGAGATATTCTCCGTAGTAAGATTCTTAAGGTGATTTCCCTGTTTATACCAAGAAGTGGCGTAATAATTGAGCTTACCGGTTTCAGGATCATTTCTGAGTTGGACTTTACTAATCTTAGTGTACATTTCATCGGCAAATGCAAAGAGATAAGTGTCAGGCTCGATAGTTGATTTAATACCTGTTACTTGTTGGGATTGCTGAATCCAACTTCCTCCCATTGTCGCTGTCGTTAACACAATCTCTTCGGCTTTAGCATATTCCAGAGCGCCATCACGAGAACCGCTATCTGCGCCGATTCTTGATATTTCATTGTAAGCACCGGCACCATCGAAAGTAATATCACCATGTGCGACATCAGAATAGATCCGGTTATAACCCCCTGCCCCTTCAAATTCGATATTACCGTGCGTCTGTCCATATTGATCTTGACTTTGGCGCAAACGCTCAATACGGTTTGATGCCCCGGCGCCATGCAAAATAATATTGCCTTCTTTACCTTTACGTATAATGTGGTTATCAGCCCCGGCACCTGTGAAATTAATATTGCCACTTTCAACCCACGAACTAATACTATTCGCTGCTCCCCCACCGTCAAATTTCACATCACCGTGGCTTTTCTCATAGTGATCATACCAGGTACGGTCAATTTTATTACCGGCACCAGCGCCGGCAAAATTTAAATTACCTTGATTCGTTTCATGCCATAATTCGTTATAACCACCAACACCGTTAAAAGTCACATTACCGGATTGTCCTTTGCGATTCAGGCCATTATAAGCCGCTGCTCCTGAGAAATTGAGATCACCGTGGTCACCCCGATGATCCATAAAAACACCCCCTGCCGCACCAGTAAATGAAATATTACCATTACCACTTTTATCAATACCCGAATAACCCGCAGCGCCATGTACAGCCAGATTACCTTCCTTATCCACTACTTTTAAATATCCGGCGCTACCATCGACTATCTTATTGCCAGAATCGGCATAAACTGTTGCTCCAATTGACCCGAGGATAATACGATCATCTCCTCCTTTGGCATAAATAACCCCTCCGACACCAATGGCAACAATATTATTGCCATCATCATCATCGTAATATTTTCCAGTAAAGAAATATTCTGTACTGCGGTTTGATGATTTTCCCATAAACAATCCCTTAATTTAAACTGAGGTTAAATAGAAAACCACTGCATCTGGCAGATACAGCAGCGGTTTTGAGAATCTAGTTTTCCATGGACAGAGCAAATCCACCGTTCTTCCCACGGTAAAAAAATATAATGACAGCCATCACCCAGGCATTATTTATATAATTATGTCTAATTAGGTAGATTATTCTAACTCTATTGAGTTATTACTCCATTGATTGTTTTCTTTCTAATCAACGAAATAATGAAAAAAAACGCCTTTGTTATAACTGATATCAGAAGTGATTTGTTCGAATTTTTTAGACATATTTCTTCCTCAACAAGAAATTTACTCAAAAAGATTATAAAATATATAGTGAAGCAAAAACCCTAAGCTCAGAGACATAATGGACTTATATATCTAAAAATACGGTTAAATGAATAATCAGAATAAAATAATATAGAGCAAAAACTCAAAATCAATATTAATGCATAAGAAAGTCTGTTTACCCCCCATATATTGCCCTATATCCCTACATTGATATTAACAATGCAAATAAAATAGTGAAAAACAAGATTAAACTACAGGCTAATTTATTGTTTTTATTGGAATAATTAAAAAAATTTTCATAAATAAAATTACTAAGGTTAAATTATTAACATTGTTGCATCAGAAATGCAGGAAAATTTAACTTATTTCTTTTCAAGAAAATATCGATAGTAAAAAACAACAGTTCACTCCCATTACTCTGATCTAAATAAATACGACCAATAAATACAATATTACTATACCCGTCATCTTTCAAGTTGCCTCTTTGTTGGCTGCACTCACTCACCCCGGTCACATAGTTATCTATGCTCCCGAGGATTCGCTCCCTTGCCGTCGCGATCCATCTTGAAATCCATAGGGTATAACTATAATGAGTTAAATTAATAGCAAAATTAGACTTCAAACACTGTTCTGGAAATTTATAGACTTTACAATGAGGGATAGCGCGTTGGGTGAGGATTGATATATACCCGTCATCTTTCAAGTTGCCTCTTTGTTGGCTGCACTCACTCACCCCGGTCACATAGTTATCTATGCTCCCGGGGATTCGCTCCCTTGCCGTCGCGATCCATCTTGAAATCCATTGGGTATATCGCAAGTTAATTATAATGGAATCATTCAGATCGATTATGAAAAAACCCACAAAGTGGGTCTATTGGATGGGTAATTCACCAGGGCAACCGCATGAATGCTTAAATATTACCCACATTAGAAAATCCCGTTTGTAACACTTGATAGCTGTAATTTCATTTTACCCATTATACTTACTACCCAAATGTCTTTACCAAATATTACATCTCTTAGTTATTAATCCAGCGATAGTTTATATCTGTTCATATAACTCCTAAGGGAGTAGGATTACTGAATTTATACTAGATCGAAATCGCCACCAGATTAATATTATGCAGCCTTTAGTTCTGCATTTATCATTTAGGTTCAGAATTTAAATGAATAACTCTATCAGCACTTTGAATAGTGGATTCTCTATGAGCAACAATGATTCTAGTCACGTTTAAATTTGCAATAGATTTGTTAACAATAGATTCATTGTTTGTATCAAGATGACTTGTTGCTTCATCCATAAATATAATTTTTGGTTTTTTATAGAGCGCTCTGGCAATCATTATTCTCTGTTTCTGCCCTCCTGAGATACTTCCACCCAGTTCACTCAACTGTGTATAATACCCCATTGGGAAACTAACTATTTCATTATGTATGTTAGCTTTAATTGCACATTCAGTAACGTACTCCATATCAATATCATCATCAAATCCTGAAATATTTTCAGCAATTGTACCAGAAAAAAGCTTGTCTTCCTGTAAAATACAAGAAATATTTTTTCTGTAATTATTTACACCTAAACTATAAATATCAAGATTATTAAATAAAACTTCACCTGATTGAGGCTTAATGAGACCACTCATTATTTTAATAAGAGTAGATTTTCCCGCGCCTGAAGGTCCTACTATTGCAACAGATTCACCGCCCTCAATTTTTATTGAGAAGTCTGATATACCCTATGGATTTCAAGATGCATCGCGACGGCAAGGGAGTGAGTCCCCGGGAGCATAGCAAACTATGTGACCGGGGTGAGCGAGTGCAGCCAACAAAGAGGCAGCTTGAAAGATAACGGGTATATTGTATAGTTTGATTCATCATATGTATAAGAAACATGTGATAACTCTAAAGATGCTATATCATAACTTTCAGAATTAATATTTTTTTTAAATATTTCTTTTTCTTGCAAAGCAATTCCAGATAATCTTTCGTTATGTAATGATAATAATTTCAGCTCTACTGATTTATTGATTATATTCGTGATACGATCCGAGAATTGACCTCGGTAGGTATTGAACGCGATAAACATTCCTATAGTAATTGTACTGTTTATTACTAAGTATGAACCAACCCAAAGTATAACTATTTGATCAAGTGCAATAATAATTGAACTGAGAGCGATTGTAATAATTTCTATTTTCTTTTTCTTTACTTCAGATTTGTTTAAAGTTTTTACTTTATCACTATAGATCCTTTGTCTATTGTTAAGAATGCCGAGAATCTTAATTGTCGGCATGCTATAAAGACTTTCCATAAAAAAAGAGTTTATAGTAGCTTCATCTTGAATTTTTTTATCAGAAGCATTCTTATAAATTTTATAAACAATTATTTTAACTAAAAAATACAATACCGAAAATAAGATGACAACAATCGTTAGGCTACCACCATAAATAATCATCATGCTCAACAGTCCAATTATCATTAGGAAATCAATGATTAAATCAACAATGTTATTGCAAAATGTTTCCCTTATGTTTTCAATTGAGTTAAACCTAGATTGGATATCACCTAGTTTTCTACTAGAAAAATAGTGAATTGGTATTCTTAATAAATGACTAAAAAGACTGTTTTTCCATTGTATATCCAAAAGAATATTTATAGAAAGAGACATATAGGATCTTATGATATCGGAAAAAGTTTTTACTAAAGTAAAAAAAATAAGAAAAATACATATTGATGACAATAGTAGCGTATCTTTTGTTACTATAACATGGTCCATTATTAATTGGATTCCTATTGGTATAGTAAGAGTAATGCTCTCTATTAGTATATACCCGTCATCTTTCAAGTTGCCTCTTTGTTGGCTGCACTCACTCACCCCGGTCACATAGTTTGCTATGCTCCCGGGGATTCGCTCCCTTGCCGCCGCGATGCATCTTGAAATCCATAGGGTATAGATATTGCAAATATTTTTAAAAGAGCACTCGACAGTCCTTTGGAGCTTTTGAAAAGATCTATTAATTTAATTGTTTTTTTATTAAAAGAAGACCTTTTCTTAAACTCCGGTGTTGGCGTTAGTTCTATTGCGACTCCAGTGAAATGTTTTGATATTTCATTAATAGATAAGATCCTTTCTCCTTTCTCTGGATCTAATATAAAAAATTTGTTTTTATTGACTTTTTCTAAAATAACGAAGTGATTCATATCCCAATGGAGTATGCAAGGTTTTTTTAAAAGGTTAATTTCATCAACATCCAAAGAATATACATTTGTATTTAACTTATTGTTTTCTGAAATCTCTAATAAATCTTTTAACCGTAATCCTCTAGAGTCAAAATTATTATTTCCTTTTAGTTCTTTCAGAGTTGTATCACACCCATAATAGCAAAGTATCATGGATATACATGCTAGTCCGCAATCGGCAATACTCTCTTGATAAATAATATTTATTTTTTTTCTAAAAAATAAATCAGGGATAAAATCAAACAGAGAATTATTATCCTTCATGATTTACTCCGTGTGTTTTTTCAAATAACGCTTAGCTTTATCTACCATTAAATTATAAATGCTCTTACTTTCAACTATTAAAGAAGTTTCTGCTTTCATGCCTGCTACCAATCTTAGTTGAGTTATATTTTTGTCTGTCAACCTAACCTTTATAGAATAAAAATTATCGTGATCTATTTTAATGTTTTTTTCTGGATTTTGCAGCATACTGTTTTCATTACTCACTGTTGATTGTGAAATCGTTTCTATTATTCCTTCAAATGAACCATATTTTTGAAACGGGTATGAACTAAATCTAATATTTACCTTACTGCCTATTTTTATATAAGGGTAGCTGTCGCTTCTAATATTAAATATAATAAAATATGAATCTACCTTTTTCGGTGAGATTTTTACCAAAACATCATTTTTAGTCACTTCCTGACCTAAAGTTTTATATTGATAATCCAATACTCCATTAATAGGTGAGGTTATGACACGAGTAGAATCAGAATTTATATCAATCTTTTTCAAATTAATATCATTTTCTTTTTCTTGTAACAATGCTATCGAATTTTCAATATCGCTTAATTTATTATCTCTATCTATAATAAGCTGACTATTTTTTTCTTGTAAAGAATTTAATTGTTGATACATGCTTATATAGCTAATCTTATTTTGAGTATAATTGTTGTTTATTGAATTAAGCTGTTCTATAGTTACATGTCCTTTCTTCAAGTAATCTTCAAATTTTTTTCTTGTTTTATTATAATCCTGAATCAATCTGTTTGATTCTTCTAATTCTTTACTTAATTTTTGTATTTCTTTCTCAGTAAATTTTATGCTTCTCTCATAAAATTCTATAACCTTAATTTTTAGTTCTTTTTTTTTGATTATATTGCCATTTACTTTGTCAGCCATTGAATTTAATTGTTTTATCTTTTGCAATTTAAGATCACCATTAATATCCTCATCAATATTTTTTATTCTAAAAATAATATCTCCTTCCAATACTTTTTCTGGTTTTAGCACATCAAAAGTAGAAGATTCTATATAACCTTTTATTGGTGATCTTATGATTATAGTAGAGGGAAATGAATGGATCTCACCTTCAATCAAAACCCTATTGTTTATTTTTAGTACAAATATTAAAATAAAAAGAAAAAATATCAAAAAAAACACTATTGAATATAAGAAAAGAGAAGATGGGTAAATTTTAATTATTGTATTTGCAACCCACCTATTTTCATCGTTCTCTTTATTTAAATTTCTAAAAATACTATCATCCATTATTATTTTGGCCCCAAATTTTAATTAGATAGTCATACAAACACGTGGTTATAAGGCAAATAAAAAACCAGTTAATCCATGATACTGAATTCTGTAAAACAGATATTGTAAATGGATTTCCTATAGCATAGTCCATCAATGGTTGCCTAACAAGCCGTCCCATGATTGCTAATTCAATTAACCACATAAGGATACCTCTTGTGATAGGGGTATATGTAGGAAGACTCTTTTTTATGAGAATATATAAAAATGTTATACCCAATCCTGTCTCTAAACTTGTTAATGCAGCAAGATATCTAACATCCCAAGACGGGGCTACAGTTATATTGCTTACTTCATGCCTTATATAAGGAACTACCCACTCGGAGTTGATAACATGAATCACAAAACCTACACAAGAAGTCAGTATAGATACGATTAGAATAATAAGAAATATTAATTTTTTCTCTTTGTTTACCATACAATCCTCTCTTTAACAGTAGGAGGGGAATTACCCCCTCCTTTTCACTAATTAAAAACTATATTTATATATATTACCATCCCAACCAGGACTTGCAGCCTTTTTCACAAGTTTATTCACTTCTTTAGGCTCTACGGTTTTTCCGACATCCTTTCCTGACCCCCCTACGCAATCTAACAATGCTTTATTCCAAGAGCTACTCTTTTTTAAGTCTTTCATAGTTAGTTCCTTATTATCAATTAGTTAATGTTTACTACTTCTATTAACTTGGATTTATGCTTTTTGACTTCTAAGAAAGCATCAGTTCCAAGCAGACCGTCACTCATGTGTTTATCATATAGCTTACTTGCTGTTAAACCTTTTTCATTTAGTCTTCTTTCTATGTGCTCATATATCTTATATAAGCTTGGGCAATAATAGTCTTTATTATATATATTATTCTCGTTATATTTATATGCCCTTGCAGGGCAACCACCGTGACATACATGTTGCCACTTACATTTTTGACATGAATCGAAACTCTCCCGTGTTCTATACAAAGTGGCCCGTGGCCCAGTCATTAATTCTAGAATAGAGTTATTCTGAAGATTGCCATATTTCATATCGGGTTGAGCGGAAAGGCTTGCACATGGATATACATCGCCTATAGGATCAACAGAGAAAGTAGTGTTACCGCATTGAGACATTCCTAAACAATCTGCTGCTCTTCCTGCTAATATTGCCTGAGTTTTTCTTACAAAATCAGAAATAAATATATAGTTCTCAGGGGCTGCATAAAACCATTTGTCGTATAATTTACTCCAAGGTATATAGTATTCATCAGGATCTAATCCTAGATCTGTATAATTATCTACAGCGTTTCCTGATTTATTTAATGGGATAACATTAAATGGCAAATTATTTTTTAGCATGAAATTGTATATTTCATCTATATAACCTAGACTTGATTTGCTAATTACTAGTGCGCAGCCAACTTCAATTTTATTTCTTCTTAATTTTTTCACACCCTCAAAGACCTTATCAAAACTTCCAATATTTTTGTGAGTTACTCTATTTTTATCATTTATTTCTTTTGGTCCATCAATGGATATGGACATAAAGAAATTATTTTCCTTAATGAAATCACACCATCTTTGAGTTATAAATGTTCCATTTGTTTGTAAGGCATTTAAATACTTTATGCCGTTACTATATTTTTTTGAAATGCAATAACATTTTCATAAAACTTAATACCTGGAAACATCGGTTCACCACCATGCCATATAAAATGGACATAAGTAAAAACCTTTATTTTATTGGCATATTCAAACGTATCTTTAATTGTTTTTTCCAATATTTCCAATGACATAATAGGCTGTCTTTCATCTTCATTATAACAGTATTTACATGCCAAATTACATCTATGTGTTGGTTTTATTATATTTACAAGCTGCATATTAATATTTCCTTTCTTTTTTCATTTCTATCGAAATGACAATATAAGGAAACAACAATAATTCCTTATATACTCACCATATAAACTTGCTCACTTTTTAATTCTATAGAACACTGGTTGAAATGTAACACATCTTATTAACAATAAAAAATAAATAAAAGCCTTTTTGTTGATTTAAATCAAATTGTTATATGAATTAACTATAGATGTAAATATCTATAACTATTTATACCCGTTATCTTTCAAGTTGTCTCTTTGTTAGCTGCGCTCACTCACCTCGGTCACATAGTTACCTATTCTCCCGGGGATTCGTTCCCTTACCGTAGCGATGCATCTTGAAATTCATAGGGTATACACTTGAGATATCAGGCAAATAGCGTTAAATCAAGGCGAGTCATTTCATATTTAACGTTAGCAGAGAATGTCTTACAACACTCTCCGTTCATTTTAATAGAAATAACACTTAAAAATGTATTAAAACACCTCGCTAAAACCTACCGAAATATGGTGTTGGTTTATTAGCGATGATTTGTGGGGACCCTCAACACAAAGTGGGTCTATTGGATGGGTAATTCACTTTTCGAAATAATTGCCAATCTATTCTGATGATGTTCAGGATCTCCCCATAACCAAGACTCTTGGCGACTAACATCATTCTGGGTCAAAATCTTACGCAACTCACAGGTAATCATATCATAAGCATAAACATGCATATTATACGCCAGCGCGTCATACATACGGGCCTGCCAAAAAGAAATACCGTCATAAGTCTGGTTCATATCTGACACAATCACATTATAAGATTCGAGCAAGTAACCGAAGAACACCTGACCAGCCAGTTCATGCAAAACCGTTCGATGTTCACGTTTCAGAATACGCCAAACAAGAATTTGTGTTACAGGGCGGCGATTTAATACTACATCAGGCTGTATAATAACTCTGTTATAGTAGACGACTTCTTGAGACACATCGTTAACCAACGCCAGCTCGAAGTGGGATTGACTGATACGATTACCAAATCGACCATCAACACGAACCAGGCGAAAGCAACAACCCTTTTATCTGATCAGTAATATCAACCCCATTCATCAACGCAGTATAGAGGGTATGATTATCTGAGCTTTCATTCAGATGAGCGAAAACCTCATTAACCTTTTCAGGATTTACCAATCTTGCTGGCATATAACCTCCTCCTATTCCCCGCTAATCATCTAAAAAGGACGAGTTATACCCGTCATCTTTCAAATTGCTTCTTTGTTGGCTGCACTCGCTCACCCCGGTCACATCGTTATCTATGCTCCCGGGGATTCTCTCCCTTGCCGTCGCGATCCATCTTGAAATCCATAGGGTATATCAAATTGATAACTGTACCTTCGATCGATGGTAGCCATATTGAACCCTAAGTTCAACAACAATGGTTGCGTTTCTACTGTTCCATCCACTGTTGATATCTTCCACGACCTAAAAGGCATCATAAGAACGTACCTCCGTGCCTTTTGTCATATCAAGCTCATCTTTGCCGATCTTTTTACTTCCCATTAAACTTGCGTGTTATACCCGTCATCTTTCAAGCTGCCTCTTTGTTGGCTGCACTCACTCACCCCGGTCACATCGTTATCTATGCTCCCGGGGATTCGTTCCCTTGCCGTCGCGATGCAACTTGAAATCCATAGGGTATATACATGTGAAGTAACAGATAGCATCAAGAAAAAATTAAATTCCAATAAAAAACCAAATTTATGCTAGCATTGTTCATTAAGTATTTACTACTTAATCCCAAGAGAGTCACTATTGTCAACACCCCTTTTAAAAGGGTAATGAGCACAAACAAGGTAAAAAACCAAGAGCATATACTTAGAGCCTATCCCAATAGGCGTAATCTATTTAGTTCAATCTTAATGCCACATCAAAAATATGACCAAAAACCACTATTTTTTTCACGCCGCTGTTCAGATTTGTTCTTTATTACAAAGACGAATAAATCAAATCGTTTAACAGAATAGCTCTTAAGCATTAGGACAAATAATTATTTAACAACTGACAACAATGAGGATGCTGATAATTTCAACTATAATCTGCAATTATTTACCATTAACAGTAGCTATTTTTCAGCTAAAATAGCTGATATCAGGCACAGCAGCGAGCACAGCAACAGCCTCTACCTACTCTTTCAATAAATCATTTAAATAATCTTCATCTAAAATAGTATATATGGTTATATTTCTTGCCATTTAAAGTTTCATTATTAAATAGTAAAAATTCAATTAATAAACATACGCTTTTTGACGAGAAAAGCATTATATTCTATTATATGGCTGTCCACTTAAGACATAATCGAAAAAGCAACCATTCAGATAATGATTTAAATAGGAATTTAGGAGTTACTATGTCAAACATACGAAACAAATCCACTCTCATTACACCACAATTAACCCTGATGTGGGACAAAAGCAATGAACCTTGGGGCGCCAGAGATCATCAGTCAAGATTTATTTATGCTAACCCTGCTTTCTATCAACTACTCAACCTTCCTGAAGATTTCGATATTATCGGGCTTACCACGGGTGAATTACCCTCGCCTATCGCCGAGTATGCAGAAGAAGTCCACCGTCAGGATCAAAAAGCCATCCAAACTATGCAACGCATCACTTCACTAGAAACACATCGGTTTGGAGAAAATAACGTCAAACAAAGCTATATTTGTGATAAATTTCCCCTTTATGATGAGAATAATGATTGCATTGGGATCTTCTTTCATATGTATCAACCTCAAGATTTTTCTGTTTCTTACTATTATGACAAAACATCGCCATCAAACCTGGAATTTACGCCACCAAATAATATATTGACGCAAACTGAGTGGGAAGTGCTTTTTCTAACCCTGCGCTCACAAGATGAAGAGAGCATCGGTGAAGAATTAACGATGAGCACAGAAGATGTTGTTAATCATATTCAGTCAATTTACCAGAAATTTAATTTATCACCACAGATGGAATTAGCAGATTTCTGTAAGAAGAATAACTATCATCTTTATATTCCTGAACGTTTTATTACTATCGGTAGTAAGGAATTGTAAATTTATAAAATATTAATTACACAGTAGGATCTCATTATGAGAAAATTTAATAAGCTCAATATTTCATCTCAAGTCATTAACACCCTGAAGCAAAGTAATGACCCCTGGGGGATCAAAGATAAAAATTCATGTATTATTTATGGTAATTTAGCACTTAAGCATCTCAATAATCTTTCAGATTCATTTGATTATGAAGGCCGGTATGATGATGAAATTCCCTGGGATGGCGCTGAATTTGCAAAAGAATTTGTTATTCATGATAAAACTGTAATGGAGAAAGGCGCAAGAGTATGTTCACTTGAAACACATATTCATGGGAAAGATAATTTTTTATCATCTTATTTTTGTGAAAAATATCCATTCTATAATGATGATAACGAATGTGTCGGTACCATGCTCCACGCATGGAAAGCTCAGGATTTCTCATTTACCCGTCTATTTTATGGAAAACTACCATCATCTATTCTGTTCTCTCCACCAACCGATATATTTACGCAACGGGAATGGGATGTTATTTTCCTCATGTTACATAAATATACCAGTAAGCAAATAGGTAGAATACTGAATATTTCCTATCGTACGGTTGAAAGCCATTTCTCACGAATATATAAACGAATTGGTGTTCATTCCAGTCGTCAATTAGAAGACTATTGTCGCATGAATGACTATGACCTCTACGTGCCAGAGAGATTTGTGAAACCGAAAAGCAGAATATTTCCTTAGGCCCTAAATCACAATAAAATTTTTATTATGAAGAAGAACTATACAATATCACCTCAGATTAGGTAATGAACTGTAGGGAAGTAAAAGATAGTTCTTCATGCTTTATTTACGGCAATCCAGCAACAAAATAATTCATTCATAATATTAATAAATTATTTGATTGCAAGAAGCCTTACTACATAACTCATTGTTTTAAATATAATAAACAGGCAACCAAAACAATAAGTCAAATAACAAGCAACAATTCATGCTGCCATAATATATAACACTAGAAAATTCTTATGAAAAACATCAATTTTATCGCTATATCCCAGAAAGCGCTAGGGGATCTCAAAGTAGAACGTTTATTTAAGCTGAAAATTTTCAAGGAGTCTTTATGAAGAACTATACGATATCACCTCAAATTATCAATACGATGGAAATCAGCAATGAGCCGTGGGGAATAAAAGATAGCTCTTCAAATTTCATTTATGGTAACTCAGCAACAAAGAAATATATTCATAATTTTAAAGCCTCATTTAATTATGATGGACTTTATGATCATGAACTCCCTTGGGATGGAGCTGAATTTGCTAAGGAATTTATTATTCAAGATAGTATGGTCATGGCAAAAGGACAGAGAATATGTTCAGTTGAAACACATATATTCGGACAAGATCAAATGTTATCATCTTACTTCTGTGAAAAATTGCCTTTTTATCATGAAGATGGAAATTGTATTGGCGTCATGTATCATTGTTGGGAAGCCAAAAGCTACTCATTAGCCAGCCTACATCAATATTATAAAAAACTACCCGCATCCATTATACTTCAACCCCCAAGCGATATTTTTACGCCACGTGAATGGGATATCATTTTTTTCTTTTTACAAAAATACACCAGACAACAAATTAGACAGATATTAAATATTGCTTATCGTACCATTGAAACCTATATGGCCCAGATATATAACAAGATAGGGATTCATTCCAGCCAACAACTGGAAGAATACTGTTTAGCGAATAATTTTCATCATTATGTACCAGAAAAATTCTTATTGTCATAACAATTTTATTATTAAACTATTCTGTTCATGACAATAATATTCAATCTGGACGTACCAGAATAAATAGCGGTAGCCTTGATCTATACCCTATGGATTTCAAGATGCATCGCGACGGCAAGGGAACGAATCCCCGGGAGCATAGCGAACTATGTGACCGGGGTGAGTGAGTGCAGCCAACAAAGAGGCAACTTGAAAGATGACGGGTATATTAATAAGGCTACCGCTGAAACAACATTATTAACGCTATTATGGCAAAACGAATTAAAATAATTTTTCTATTTTTTTCTTATTTAAAAATTTATTTACTTCGACACCGAGATAATAGCACCAGAAATTTACAAACAAGGGAGAAAATTCATTTTATATTAATATCAACATGGATTTCTGATTTTCAATTCCAATATAATCTGTCCCGTCGAAAGCGCTTTGATGGACGGATGATCCCATTAGTGAATTATTTAAAACACTATCCCTCTCACTTCATCGCTATTCGAAAGCATCCGGTCCTCTACGAAAGGTTTTCGTGATTGCATCCCAAAACGCGATCAATTCATCTTCGGTATATGGCGTTGCAGGTAACTGGTAATTCATTAACATAATAACAACACAGATTTTTTTATCATTCAATACCATATCATTTGCAATAAAATCAAATTGATAACGCGGATTATTGTCAAGAGATTGCATATCTACTGCTAATAACTCATCCCCATGAATCCCATTTATTTCTCTTTCCCCCTTTCTTATTATCTTGCCATAGTTAATAAACCAATCCCTTTCAATCGCACTAATACGTTCAAGTAAAGTGCCTTCCCCTTTAAAGTCATTAATAATTTCAAGACTGAATGTGAAATTATCATCCTGATTTCCTTGATAGACAAACTTTATATTTTCTTTTTCACTATTATAGTCGGCAATAAAACCATCAGGGATACAGATCCCTGCCTCTATCGGAATATCGCTATCCTTTCTGCCACTGATTCTGGCAATTAGCCTTTGCATTTTGTCCAGAGTTTGAGAAAGTATTTTATATTGGCTTTCATTCAATCCAGATTTTATATAAAGGTCTCTTGAATAACTATATTTATCATCTGATATTTCTATAAATTTCATTTCTATAATAAAAGCAACCTCATTATCATATAAATGGGCTTCTAATATTCTGGAAAAGCCGGGTTCACTGACACTATTATTTCTATCAAAAATCACGCCATATAATTTTCCCTGGAGATGATAAACTTTCTTTAAAAAGGGCAGATCTTTCGGATCGGCAGTTTTAGTCGTCCTTAATTTTTGCTCTCTTATCTCTATGCGCTGTTCAAATGCGGATAGATGCATACGCTTGGTTTCTATTTTTGCATCACCAATAAATATCTCATTGTTGATGATGTTTTCAAATGCCAAGGGAATATCAATCAGATAACGCCCGATACAACGAGTCTGCATATTGGCTAATATTTCAGTTTTCATTCTCTTTTCCTTCTCTTTTCCTTTTTAGGTTAAAACGGGATAATAATGGGCAGAGAAATATCACTGCCACAGAATATAAGTGCCTATCTTTTTTCGCATCACGGTTGAGAGCTTCATGAAAAAACAGCGTACTGAGCAGCATGCCGTTGGCATAGCGATTGACTAGTTCAGCGGCAATAATGAATTCACGTTGTAAACTTACTTCCATTATTCTCCCTATATCAATACGTAAATCCTTCGGTAAACTGGAACTAGCTACTTTCAAAGGAGCATCTACTGCAAAAGCCGCTGCATAACATCATGCATAAACAGGATAAGCGATTTCTGAATTTTTCTATCTTCTTAACGGGTGCTGATAAAGATCAACTCTTTTTTTCAAAAAAATACAATTTTTTAATGCCCCCCATTGTCACCACCGATATAACAGCATGTTGAACAAAATATTTAATAACATCAAGATAACCTCATAGCAACATTCCCTCTTCACTGAGAAAAGTATAATCATGGCTCTCACCCATATAGCCAAATGTTTTAATCGGAATATCTGTGGTGATATTTATTCTGACAGCTATTCTGTTAACAAAAACAGTTAACGATTACGCTATTTCCTCATTTATACCCAATGGATTTCAAGATGCATCGCGACGGCAAGGACGTGAATCCCCGGGAGCATAGCAAACTATGTGACCGGGGTGAGCGAGTGCAGCCAACAAAGAGGCAACTTGAAAGATGACGGGTATATATTCAGCAAGATTGTCCGGCTATTATAAAAACCGCTCACCGGACAAATTGATTTTTAACTATTTTTATTTAAGTACAGCCTTTCATCCCACAATATCACTGGCATTACAGCGCCTCCGCCTCACAATTCATTGCCAACGCCCTGCTTAAGGTCTTAGCCAAAATAGTTTTATTTTCACTATCTTCCATCAGACTAAAATGATCCCCCGGAACCGAGGTTAACTGTAACGAAGAGTCAGGAATTATCTGTTCCCAACCTAACGACGGTTCCATCGTTACGGACTGTAGCGCAACATCGGTAACAAATGGAATCTGTGGATAAGATTCCATTGCATAGAATTGATGTAGCGTTATCGCCAGCGCTTTCGGCTCATACTCCTTAACCATCTGGACATAATTTCCCATCTGTACCCAACGTTTGGCAATTAAGTCAGGGCGCAGATTTGATGGGTATAATTCCAACTTCTGCGCTGCTGCAATAAATTGCACTAAATTCAGTTCGTCCATTTTCTGATGCAATGCGGCAATCTCTTGAGGATGCTCATCCACTGACTGCCTTGCCAATTCAGCAAGGAACTGAAGTTTAGGTTGATCAACTCGTGTCTTGAAACAGTGCGGAGCAGGTGTATCAATGAGCCCCAAGAAATTAACGGTCTCTCCGGCATACAACAGTTGCTGAGCAATGGCATAAGCCAGTATACCGCCAGAAGAGTAGCCGTATATCCGATACGGGCCTTCTGGTTGCACTGCCTTCATAAAGGTGATCATTCTGGTCGCCAGAGCTTCAATGGTCGATGCCTGTTCCTCATTGATAGACGGCCAAGGTAGCGCATAAATCGGGTAATCCGCCTGAATATGCTGAGCCAGCCCAAAAACATAGGAATAGTCATCCATGCCACTCGGCACGAAGAAGAGCGGCGGTTCGGTTCCATCCGGTCGCACCGGTATGGCGCTGTTTTGCAATTGAGACAGCGGATCTGAGGTGATCTCTGACACCAATTCCGCTAGCACCGGGAATTGGAACAGATTATTTAATGAGCAAATCAACCCTCGTTCTGCGGCCAGATTGATCATCCGCATAGCAAGCAGCGAGTGTCCACCCAAGGTAAAGAAGTTGTCATGCCGGCCAATTCGCTCAACCCCCAGTAATTCACGCCAGACAGCCGCCAAGGCGATCTCTGCTTCGCCTTGCGGCGCTTCATAGATCTGACGGGCAAACGCGTTCTGATCAGGCACCGGTAATGCCCGGTGATCCAACTTGCCGTTCGGAGTCAACAGAAAGGCGTCCAGACGCACAAAGGCTGACGGCACCATATAGTCAGGCAATAAAGCTCTTAAATGACGATGTAATTGGCTAGCCAGTCCATCATCCGCCTCAGCTGCGACATAAGCCACCAGACGTTTATCCTGACCATCTCCCAGTGCCAATACAATCGCCTCACGCACATCAGGGTACTCCATCAACCGCGCTTCGATTTCACCCGGTTCAATGCGGAAACCCCGGATTTTAATCTGTTGATCATTACGACCAACAAAGACCAGATTACCATCTGGCAGATAGCGGGCTAAATCCCCGGTTCGGTACATACGAGCATCCGGTTGATCGCTGAACGGATCTGTCAGGAAACGTTCAGTCGTCAAATCAGAGCGGTTGAGATAGCCACGCGCGACACCGGCACCACCAATGTACAATTCCCCCACTGCCCCAAATGGCACTGGCTGGCCGTGATTATCCAAGAGATAAATAGAGGTATTCGCTGTCGGACGCCCAATCGGGATCAGCATATCAGTATAGTCTGGCGGGCAACGCCAGCAGGTTGCACAGACGGTGATTTCTGTCGGGCCATAAGCATTAAACAACGTTGCCCGACCACGTAATGCTTGCAACAACGCCGCACTGGGTGCTTCTCCGCCCAGTATCAAGGTGGGCTTTATCGTTATCGCCGGTAAATCGGCCCCATCCCGTAACAGAGCCGGGGTCAAACAGGCGTGTGTTACCCGCCGTTCTTCCAGATAACGCCACAGGCGCAGCGGGTCTTGACGAACGCTATCAACCGGAATGTCTAGGGTAGCTCCCCCACACAGTGCCACCATGATTTCCCAGACACTGGCATCGAAACCAAATGAAGCAAACTGTAACATCCGGCTATCCGAGCAAATGTCAAATTGGGTGATTTTCTCCCAAATTAAATTGACCAAGCCATGATGTTCGACCATCACCCCTTTTGGTGTACCGGTGGAACCAGAAGTGTAAATCACATACGCCAGATGTCGTGAGGTTAGCGCCGGGACGTGCGGATTATTATCCGGCTGATCAGGCAGAACATTCGGATCAAGTACCGTTAACGCCGTCAGCGCCTGTTCACCTAGCGCAGTACGGCCCACATTATCTGCCAGTACCACCGACGGTGTCGCATCCGTGAGCATATAAGCTAGCCGGTCACCCGGGTAGGCTGGATCTAAGGGAACATAAGCCCCACCCGCTTTGAGTACCGCCAGTAGCGCCACCACTCTTGACGGTGAACGCGTGACACAAATCGCCACCCGTTGATCGGGTTCCACTCCGAGTTCAATTAACTGATGAGCCAGTCGGTTAGCATATGCATTCAATTCTGCATAGCTAAGAGTCTGCTCTTCATAGACCAGTGCCGTTGCCTCAGGATTTTTCGCCACTTGCTGTTCAAACAGATGATGAATACACAACGAGTTGGAATATGTCGTTTGCGGGCCATTGCCGACTTTCAGTAGCCGTTTCCTTTCTACTGCCGATAAAATTTCCAACCGCTGAACCGGGGTTTCCGAGGCGTGCTCCAGTGCACCCACCAGACTTTCCAACGCCTGTTGCATATAGCCACACACCCGCTCGGCATCAAACGGCTGGACGATTTGCGCTGTCAGCCCCAGTGCATCACCAAAATCTTCTACTGACAGCGTAAACGGATAGTTAGTCCGCTCCTGTGCACCGAGAAATTCAACACCGCTCATGATCTCATTCGATTCCACCGAAGCTATATTGTGTCGGTAGTTCAGCAAGGTACTAAATAGAGGCGTTCCTCCCTGCACCCCGCTACAACGTTGAGCCAGTGCCAACGAGGCATATTCGTGTTCCAATAATCCCGCCAGCCGGTGATGTGCTACCTGTACGCTGTCTCGTACCGAGGTATCATCCATATCCAACCGTAGCGGCAAGGTATTGATAAACAGCCCCATGCCATTTTCAGCCCCTTCACCCGCCGCCATGCGCCCAAATAAGACGGTGCCAAATACTACCTGCTGCTGTCCGCTGGTACGTGATAACACCTGTGCCCAGGCCAGATGACATAGGGCAGCCAAGCTCACCCCCAATCGCCGAGCCTGACCACGTAAACGGTTATTTAACTCAGGGGTCAACATCCGGTGCGATTCGGTCATCTGCGAGCCATCATGGCGAACTTCCGCCAGCCCAAACGGTAACGTCGGTTCATCAACCTCAGCCAACATCTCGGTAAAGAAACGGGTATGTTCTTCCTGACTTATCCCTAATCGGGACTGCGCCACCAGATTACGGAATGGCGCTGGGGCTGGCAGGTTGCCGTCCTGCCCGTCAAGGTACGCCTGAACTTCGTGGCTCATCACATCCAGCGCGGTATGGTCGCCAATCAAATGATGCATCAGTTGCAAAACAATCCAACGACCATCACTCTCCTGTGCCACCACAAAGCGCAACAGCGGCGCCTGCCCCAAATCGAGACGATATTGACGTGGGTTAAACCGTTGTGCTAATTGTTCGCTGATCGGTCCGTCAGCCGGATCTAATGGCAATTCCATCACCGACAACGACACCTGACGGCAAACGACCTGCGCCGGAACGGATATTCCTTGCCAGATAAAGGCGGTCCGTAGGATGTCATGACGGTTAATCACCTGCTGAACCGCCGCCAGATAACGATCCAGCAGAGGCCGGTCAGCAAAAGCCATTTGACCTGCCAACAGATAGGGATCGCCTTCGTTTGCCAGCAAATGGTGGAACAGGATACCGTCCTGTAACGGCGACAACGCATAGATATCCTGAATATTGGCTATCCCGCCCGGTACCTGTTCGACGATGTGATCAATTTCAGACTGAGTGAGATCAATCAGCGGTAACATTTCTGGCGTTAACACCGTGGTGGCCGGTGTAATCATGTTGGCCGGCACTTTTTCGGTCTGATTCAGCCTCAATGTTTGCGCCAGTTCAGACAGTATCGGGGATTGGAACAGATCACGTACTGCCAGCGTTAAACCCAAATTACGCAAACGTTCAACCATCCGTACCGCAAGCAACGAATGGCCCCCCAAGGCAAAGAAGCTGTCGTACCGGCTAATCTGTTCAACGCCCAGTAATTCACGCCAGATAGCAGCCAATGCGGTTTCGGTTTCTCCTTGCGGCGCAGCGTAAATCTGGTGGGCAAAAGCATCTTCCCCCGGTGCGGGTAACGCCCGGCGATCCAGCTTGCCGTTAGGCGTCAACGGAAAAGCATCCAACCGCACAAAGGCCGCCGGTACCATGTAATCAGGTAACAACCCACTCAGATGTTCACGCAGACGGTTAACCAACCCGTCATCTGCTTCCGCCGCCACATAAGCCACCAGCCGTTTATCCGGCCCATCGCCTAAGGCCAGTACCAGCGCTTCACGCACCCCGGAGTATTCTGTCAGCCGGGCTTCGATTTCTCCCGGTTCAATGCGGAAACCGCGGATTTTAATCTGCTGGTCGTTACGACCAACAAACACCAGATTGCCATCCGGCAGATAGCGAACTAAGTCCCCAGTTCGATACATCCGGGCATCAGCAATATGACTAAATGGGTCTGCAAGGAAACGTTCGTCGGTCAGTTCAGGACGATTGAGATAGCCACGCGCCACACCGATGCCACCAATATAGAGTTCACCCACTGCCCCTAGCGGCACGGGCTGACCGAGGGCATCTAGCAGATAGAGACGGGTGTTGGCTGTTGGGCGCCCGATGGGAATTAACACATTGGTATAGTTTAGTGGGCAACGCCAACTGGTTGCACAAACGGTGATTTCCGTTGGACCATAAGCATTGAATACCGTAGCCTTGTTGCGCAACGCTTTAAGCAACGCCACGCTGGGCGCTTCACCGCCCAATATCAAGGTAGGTTTTACCGTTATCACCGGCAAATCAGCCCCATCCCGCAGCAAAGCCGGAGTCAAACAAGCGTGCGTCACTGACTGCTCTTGCAGATAATGCCAAAGGCGGTGTGGGTCCTGGCGAACAGACTCATCAGGAATAACCAGAGCGGCACCACCGCATAGCGCCATCATCATTTCCCAGACACCCGCATCAAAACCAAATGAAGCAAACTGCAACATCCGGCTAGCGGGGAAAATGTCAAATCGAGCGATTTTATCCTGAATAAGGTTGACTAACCCACGATGCTCCACCATCACCCCTTTTGGCGTGCCGGTCGAACCAGAGGTGTAAATCACATAAGCCAGATGACGGGAGGTCAATGTAGATAGTTGTGGGTTGTTATCCGATTGATCAGGCAATAAATGCGGATCAATCACTGTCTGCCCCACAAGCATTTGCTCACCTAAAGCTGAACGTCCAACACTATCTGCCAATAAAATAATCGGTTCAGCATCAGTCAAAATATGGGCCAGACGTTCACCCGGATAGGCCGGGTCCAATGGCACGTAAGCGCCTCCCGCTTTCAACACCGCCAACAGCGCCACTATCCGCGCCGGTGAACTTGCTACGCAAATCGCCACCCGCTGATCCGGCGCGACACCCAGCGCAATAAGTTGGTGAGCCAATCGGTTAGCATCAGCATTCAATTCCACATAACTAAGGGATTGGTTTTCATGTATCAGCGCCGTGGCATCCGGGGTCTTCTCCACTTGCTGTTCAAACAGTTGATGAATGCACAACCGCTCAGGGTACGCCGTTTCAGTGGTGTTCCAGGTTTTTAACAATAATGTGCGTTCAGTTGTCGGCAGAATTTCTAACTGCTGTACCGGCATATCGGACGCCTGCTCAAGCGCCTGCACCAGACTTGTCAACGTCTGTTGCATATAGTCACATATCCGTTCTGGATCGAATGGTTGCACCACTTGAGCCGTCAGCCCTAGATCAGAGCCACCATCCTCTACCGACAACACAAATGGATAGTTGGTCCGCTCCTGTGCGCCAAGGAATTCGATGCCACTCACAATTTCATCTGGTGTGACCGGCTGGGTATTATGTCGGTAGTTCAACAGCGCATTAAAAAGTGGCGTTCCACTGTCTACGCCACTGCAACGTTGCGCCAGCGCCAGTGAAGCGTGCTCATGTTCCAACAATCCCGCCAGTCGGCTATGTGCGGCGCGTACACTGTCCCGCACCGGGGTATTATCGATATCCAATCGCAACGGCAAGGTGTTAATAAATAGCCCCATGCCACTATCAGATCCTTCTCTCGCTTGCATACGTCCAAACAGCACCGTACCGAACACCACTTGCGTTTGCCCACTGGTACGCGATAGCACCTGTGCCCAAGCCAGATGACATAGCGCCGCTACACTGACGCCTAACCGCCGCGCCTGACCACGTAAGCGCTTGTTCAGTCCTGCTGTCAGCATCCGGTGAGATTCCGTCACTTGTGAACCATCATGATGTGCTTCCGCCAACCCAAATGGCAGTGTCGGCTCATCCACCTCAGCCAGCATGTCGGTAAAGAAACGGGTATGCTCTGTCTGGCTGACACCCAAACGAGCCTGCGCCACTAGATTGCGGAATGGGACCGGCGTAGGCAAGCTGTCTATTCGCCCGGTGTCTATTCGCCCAGAGAGAAAAGCTTGCACTTCGCTGTTCATCACCTCCAACGTGGTATGGTCGCCAATGAGGTGATGCAGCAATTGCAACACAATCCAACGACCATCGCTCTCCGGCGCCACAACAAAACGTAATAACGGCGCCTGATTCAGGTCAATTCGATGCCGGCGCGGGTCAAAACGTTGAGCCAGTTGGTTACTGATCGGCCCATCAGCCGGGTCGAGCGTCAATTCCGTTACGGACAAAGGCGCCTGACGGCAAATTACCTGAGCCGGCACAGACAACCCTTCCCAGATAAAGGCGGTACGCAAGATATCATGGCGGTCAACCACCTGTTGAACCGCAGCCAGATAGCGGTCAAGTAAGGGTCGATCAGCAAAAGCCTGTTGAGTAATCAGTAGATAGGGATCACCCTCATTTGCCAATAGATGGTGGAATAAAATGCCATCCTGTAACGGTGACAGCGCATAGATATCCTGAATATTGGCAATTCCACCCGGTACTTGCTCAACAATACGATCAATTTCAGCTTGAGTCAGATCAATCAGCGGCAACATGGCTGGCGTCAGCACAGTCGTATCCGCGGTAATACCGTTATCAGGCACGCTAATTTCACGATGCGGCACCAAAGATTGGGCCAATACACTTAATGTCGGATGCTGGAATAGTGTTTGCACCGACAGGCCCAATCCTATACGCCGTAAACGCTCAATCATCCTGACTGCCAACAGCGAGTGACCGCCCAAGGCAAAGAAACTGTCATGTCGGCCAACCTGTTCAACATTCAGCAATTCGCGCCAGATAGTGGCTAATGCTATCTCCATTTCCCCTTGTGGCGCTTGGTAAGCTTGGCGAGCAAAGGCGTTCTCCCCCGGTGCTGGCAGCGACCGGCGATCCAGCTTACCGTTAGGGGTCAGCGGAAAGGCATCCAAACGCACAAAAGCCGCCGGTATCATATAGTCAGGCAAAATATCACTCAGGTGCTCACGCAATCTGGCCGCCAGTCCGTCATCCGCTGGCGCCACCACATAAGCCACCAGTCGTTTATCCTGCCCGTCACCCAACACCAATACCAGCGCTTCACTTACCTCAGAGTGTTCAATCAATCGTTCCTCAATTTCTCCCGGCTCAATGCGGAAACCACGGATTTTAACCTGTTGGTCATTACGACCAACAAATACCAGATTGCCGTCCGGCAAGTAGCGGGCCAAATCCCCGGTACGGTACATTCGGGCATCCGCTTCATCTCTAAACGGATCATGCAGGAAACGTTCAGCCGTCAATTCAGGGCGATTGAGATAGCCACGCGCTACCCCAACGCCACCAATATACAATTCCCCCACGGTGCCCAATGGGACTGGCTGGCCGTGTTCATCCAGCAGATAAAGGCGTTTGTTGGCGGTCGGGCTGCCGATGGGGATTAATCCCCCGGTATAATTTGACGGGCAATTCCAGGTGGTCGCACACACGGTAATTTCCGTCGGCCCATAAGCGTTAAACAAATCGGCCCGGCTGCACAGTGCCTGAAATAACGCAGTACTCGGTGCTTCTCCTGCAAATATTAATGTTGGCTTGATCGCTATCGCCGGTAAATCGGCTCCATCATGAAACATAGCCGGCGTCAAACAGGCATGGGTCACTGCCTGTTCTTCCAGGTAACGCCAAAGGCGCTGTGGATCTCGCCGCACGGTTTCTGTAGGAATAACCAGCATGGCCCCACAGCTCAGCGCCATCATGATTTCCCAGACACTGGCATCGAACCCAAATGAAGCAAACTGCAACATTCGGCTGGTGGCACAAACATCAAACTGAGTAATTTGTGTCAGCGTCAAATTAACCACGCTACGATGTTCAATCATCACACCTTTTGGTCTGCCCGTTGAGCCGGAAGTGTAAATCACATAGGCCAGATGCTGTGGGGTCAGTCCAGAGACTTGCGGATTATGGTCTGGCTGCTCCAGCAAGGTATTCGGATCGAGCACAATCAACGTCGCCAAAACGTCCTCACCTAGCGCGGCCTGCCCAACATTATCCGCCAGTAAAATAACCGGTGTCGCATCAGTGAGCATATAAGCCAGACGTTCACCGGGATAGGCTGGATCTAACGGCACATAGGCCCCGCCCGCTTTCATCACCGCCAACAACCCGATGACCCTCGCGAGTGAGCGTGTCACACAAATCGCTACCCGCTGATCCGGCGTTACGCCTAAGGCGATAAGCTGGTGGGCTAGCCGGTTGGCGCGGGCATTCAGTTCTGCATAGCTAAGCGTCTGATTTTCATACACCACCGCTATGGCATCCGGGGTCTTCTCTGCCTGTTGTTCAAACAACTGATGAACACACACCTGAGTAGGGTATGGTTCTTCGGTCGCATTCCAATTCTCCAGCAATAACTGCCGTTCAGCGGATGACAAAATATCGATAGCCGTGACAGGTTGCTGAGATTGGTTCACCATTACCCGCAATATGGCCTGCAAATAACCAACCTGTCTTTCGATGGTTTCATGGTCGAACAGGGCCGAAGAGTAGTTCAGTTCTCCAACAATTTCGCCTGCCTTTTCCGTTAATTCCAGTTGCAGATCGAATTTCGCTATATCGTATCCTAGCTCGAATGACGTTACCGCCAATTCCGGTAATTGCCATTCCTCTGTTTCATTCTCCTGCCAGGCAAACATTACCTGGAACAGTGGCGTATGCTCCGGTCTGCGTGGCGGTTGAACAATTTCTACCACCTGCTCGAAAGGCAGGTCCTGATGATCCTGCGCTTCTAGTGTCGTCTGCCGTACACGCCGCAGTAGAGTGACCACATCCGGCATATCGGATAAATCGATACGCAACGCCAATGTGTTAACAAAGAAACCAATCAGCGGTTCAATTTCCCGCCGATTACGGTTAGCGCTCGGTATACCAATAACGACATCATCCTGCCCGGACAAACGCGACAGCAACACAGCCCAAGCGGTCAACACTGTCATAAACAGTGTGGTACCGTGCTGTTGTCCCAGATGTTTTAGCGCCTGTACCAACGTGGCATCAATGTGCACCGCGACCCGACCTCCGGTAAATGATTGCTGGGAGGGTCGAGGTTTGTCTATCGGCAACTCAAGCAATACCGGTGCATCTGCCAACGTCCGACGCCAGTAATCACGCTGTGCCTGTACTCCTTCACCAGAAAATACCTGCCGCTGCCAGGCCGCATAATCAGGATATTGAATGGTCAATCGCGGCAACGGATCAGGCTGTTGATTTAGACAAGCAGCGTAAAGTGCAGCCAGTTCTGATTCAAGTATCTTTAAAGACCAAGCATCGGAGATAATATGATGCTGAGTCAGTAAGAATATATGCTCTTCATCGGCCAGTTGGATCAGTGCGCAACGAATTAGGGGGCCACGAGCAAGATAAAACGGCGTTTCAGCTTCCTGTACACACAAGCGCTTAAATTGTTCGTTCACGTTAGATGCTTTACGCAAATCGTATTTTTTCACCGGTAGACCAAATTCCGCAGGTAACAGTTCAACCTGAGGCTGACCATCAACGGTGATAAAAACAGAACGGAGCGCCTCGTGGCGAGCAAACAGTCGATTCAGGGCCTGCTGCCAAGCAGAAAGATTTAGCCGTCCACGTAAACGCAGGGCTGTCGGAATATGGTAGGTATCACTAACCCCCTCAAATTGCGCCAGAAACCACATACGCTGCTGACCAAACGATAACGGCAAAATACTATCACGGGATATTGGCCTAATTTCAGGCAATTTATCACTGCCCGTATTACGTTGTGCGCAAATCTTCCCGGTAAATGTCGCCAATGACGGAGACATAAACAACGCGGCCAACGGCAGGTCAACACTGAAAGCGGCTATCCGGTTCATCATCCGCACTGCCAACAGGGAATGTCCGCCCAAGGCAAAGAAATTATCGTGTCGGCCTATCTGCTCAACGCCCAATAATTCGCACCAGATAGCCGCTACTGCGATTTCCATTTCCCCTTGTGGCGCGACATAAATCTGGCGGGCGAAGGCATCTTCTCCCGGTGCCGGTAATGCCTGATGATCCAATTTACCGTTTGGCGTCAGCGGGAAGGCCGCCAAACGCACAAAGGCCGCCGGCACCATATAATCAGGCAATATAGCGCTCAAATGAGTGTGCAAACTGGCCGCCAGTCCACTATCCGCATCGGCTACAACATAGGCAACTAAACGTTTATCCTGCCCATCTCCCAAGGCCACGACCCGCGCTTCACGCACCATAGGGTGTTCTGCCAACCGAGCTTCAATTTCTCCCGGCTCAATGCGGAAACCACGGATTTTAATCTGCTGGTCGTTACGGCCAACAAACACCAGATTGCCGTCCGGTAAGTAGCGCACCAAATCCCCGGTCCGGTACATCCTGGCATCGGCAGCATCACTAAATGGATCAGCTAGAAAACGTTCGTCAGTCAGATCTGGCTGATTGAAATAGCCACGAGCGACACCATCCCCACCAATATAGAGTTCCCCCACTGCGCCCAATGGAACTGGCTGGCCGCGGTTATCCAGTAGATAAATACGTGTATTCGCTGTCGGGCGCCCAATGGGAACCAACACATCAGTATAGTGTGATGGACAACGCCAACTGGTGGCACAGACGGTAATTTCTGTCGGGCCATAGGCATTAAATAGGATTGCTTGATGACTTAACGCTCGTAGTAGCACGGGACTGGGCGCTTCACCGCCCAATATTAATGTCGGTTTTATTGCTATCGTTGGCAAATCGGACCCTTCTCGTAACAAAGCCGGGGTCAAGCAGGCGTGCGTCACCGATTGTTCTTCCAGGTAATGCCAGAGGCGACTCGGATCTTGACGAACAGTTTCGGCCGGAATAACCAGACAGGCTCCACTGCCTAATGCCATCATGGTTTCCCAGACACCGGCATCAAAGCCAAATGAAGCAAACTGTAACATCCGGCTAACAGGGCGAATGTCGAATTGGGTGATTTTATCCCGGATAAGATTGACTAGCCCACGATGCTCAATCATTACCCCTTTGGGTATCCCGGTCGATCCAGAAGTGTAAATCACGTAGGCCAGATGGCGAGAAGTTAAGGCAGAAACCTGCGGATTGTTGTCCGGCTGGTCAGGTAAGATATTCGGGTCTAGTACCGTCAGTCCCGCAAGCGTTTGCTCACCCAATGCAGCCCGCCCGGTACTATCCGCCAGCACTATTGTCCTCACCTCCATTACCTTCAACCCCCTAGCCGGGGCTACATCGGTCAGGATATGTGACAGTCGTTCTCCCGGATAAGCCGGGTCCAACGGCACATAGGCTCCGCCCGCTTTCAGCACCGCCAGCACCGCTATTACCCGCGCCAGTGAACTTGCCATGCAAATCGCCACTGGTTGATCTGGCACGACGCCCAAGGCAATCAGTTGATGAGCAAGCCGGTTAGCGCTGATATTCAATTGTCCATAGCTGAGCGTTTGATTTTCATACACCAGCGCCGTGGCTTCCGGTTTTTTTTCCACCTGATGTTCAATCAACTGATGAATACAGAGTTGCTCAGGATACGGTGTTTCAGTCGCGTTCCAGTTTTCCAGCAATAACGTGCGTTCCGATGCAGGCAAAACGTTTAGCGCCCGTACCGGCGTTTCCGGCGCCTGTTCAAGGGCATCCGCCAGACTTTCCAGCGCCTGTTGCATGTAACCGCATACTCGTTCTGAATCAAACGGTTGTACTACCTGAGCAGTCAGCCCCAGTGTATCGCCACCATCCTCCACCGACAGCACAAACGGGTAGTTGGTCCGCTCCTGTTCGCCGAGAAATTCAATACCCGGCACCATCTCATGCGGGACCATCGGTTGCTCATTATGCCGGTAATTCAACAGGGCACTAAAAAGCGGTGTGCCGCCCTGTACCCCACTGCAACGTTGAGCCAACGCCAATGAAGCATGCTCATAATCCAGTAATCCGGCTAACCGGGTATGCGCTACCCTGACGCTATTGTGTACCGGGGTATCATCGATATCCAGCCGCAATGGTAATGTATTGATAAACAGCCCCATACCGCTGTCGGCCCCTTCCCCGGCGGCCATACGCCCAAATAGCACGGTGCCGAACACCACTTTCTCTTGTCCGCTGGTACGCGACAGCACCTGTGCCCAAGCCAGATGGCACAGGGTTGCCAGACTGACACCTATACGTCTCGCCTGAGCACGTAAACGATCATTCAGCATGGGAGACAACATCCGGTGCGCTTGTGTGACCTGAGAACCATCACGATGTACCTCGGTCAGCCCAAACGGTAACGTCGGTTCATCCACTTCTGCCAACATGTCGGTAAAGAATCGGTGATGTTCTGTCTGGTCAACCCCTTGCCGAGCCTGAGCCACCAGATTACGGAACGGTACCGGTGTCGGCAGGTTATCGCCCTGTCCCTCAAGATAGGCCCGAACTTCGAGGTTCATGACTTCCAGCGTGGTATGGTCGCCAATCAGGTGATGTTGTAATTGCAGTACGTACCAGCGGCCATCTTCTTCCTGTGCTATCACAAAGCGTAACAACGGTGCCTGACTTAAATCGAAACGGTATTGCCGCGGATCAAAACGTTGCGCCAGTTGATCACCAACCGGTCCGTCAGCCGGGTTCAGCGTCAGTTCAGTGACTGACAATGGGGCCTGACGCCAAACCACCTGCGCCGGAACGGATAATCCTTGCCAGATAAAAGCGGTACGCAAAATATCATGACGGTCAACCACCTGTTGTACCGCAAATAAATAGCGGTCTAGCAAACCACGGTCAGCAAAGATCATTGGATAGGCCAGCAAGTAAGGATCACCTTCTTTCGCCAGTAGATGGTGAAACAAGATACCGTCCTGCAACGGTGACAGCGCATAAATATCCTGAATATTGACCACTCCACCCGGTACCTGCCCGACGATGTAATCAATATCAGGCTGAGTCAAATCAATTAACGGCAACATCGCTGGCGTCAATTCAATGGTCGCCGGGGTAATGACATTCGGCGGCACTGTCACAATCTGATGCTGCCCCAATGTTTGGGCCAACTCTGCCAGTATTGGCAATTGAAACAGGTCGCGGGCAGCCAATGTCAGCCCTAAATGGCGTAGCTGTTCAATCATGCGCACGCCGAGCAGTGAATGGCCGCCCAAGGCAAAGAAGCTGTCATGCCGACTTATCTGCTCAATACCCAGTAACTCACGCCAGATAGTCGCCAATGCAATTTCCCGCTCCCCTTGCGGTGCGGCGTAAACCTGACGAGCAAAGGCGTCTTCCCCCGGTGCCGGTAATGCCCGACGATCCAGTTTGCCATTAGGAGTTAACGGGAATTCATCCAACCGCACAAAGGCCACCGGCACCATATAATCAGGCAACCGCGCACTTAGGTGTTCACGCAAGTGGGTAGGCAATTCGTTATCCGACTCTGCCAACACATAAGCAACTAACTGCTTGTCCTGCCCCTCACCTAACGCTAATACCACCGCTTCACGTACTGCGGAATACTCCACCAATCGGGCTTCAATTTCTCCCGGTTCAATCCGAAACCCGCGGATTTTCACTTGCTGATCGTTGCGGCCCAAAAATTCCAGATTGCCATCCGGCAGGTAGCGAGCTAAATCGCCGGTCCGGTACATTCGCGCATCCGGTGCATCACTAAATGGATCAACCAAAAAGCGTTCAGTGGTCAATTCAGGGCGATTGAGATAACCACAGGCCACCCCGTCGCCACCAACATAAATCTCGCCCATCCTCCCCAATGGCACGGGCTGGCCCTGCTCATCCAGTAAGTAAACCCGCGTATTGGCAATGGGTCGACCAATAGGAATGTTGGTTGTTCCTGGGGATAACGTTTCAATCCGGTATGTGGTGGTAAAGGTGGTGCCCTCGGTCGGCCCATAGGCATTCAATAACTGCTGAGGCGGGTTCTTGCGTAAAACCTGGGAAATCACATGGGAGTCAAGAATATCGCCGCCGATAATCAGATTTTTCAACTGTGGCAACACTGGGGACAATTCCGCCGCTAGCCGGTTAAACAGGCCGACGCTTAACCATAAGAGATTAATTTGATAACGGTCTAATGCCTGTACAAATTCCGGCGGCGTCAACAAAGTGGTGTGGTCGATAACCACCAATGCCCCGCCATTGAGTAAAGGTGCCCACACTTCAAAAGTACTGGCATCGAAAGCCGGGTTAGCCGCGAAAGCAACCCGATCATTGGGTTCAATTTCAACATAACCATTATTAATAACGAGTCGGACCACAGCGCGGTGAGGCACGATCACCCCTTTTGGGGTGCCAGTCGAGCCGGAGGTGTACATGATATACGCTGGCGCAGTACTGGAATAAAGTAAGTCAGGATTGAAACTCTCTTCCGCCTTGTTCGCGCCTGTCTCATCAGAGAGACGAATTAGCGGGACATCCAGATTAGTCGGGATATTCGCTTGTGCGTCGGTGAGCAACAATTTGGCTAAGCAATCGTTTATCAACCCATTTTTTCTCTCGTCCGGCATGCCGGTATCGATAGGAACATAAACCGCCCCCGCCTTGAGAATAGCCAATTGAGCTACCACCAATTCGATAGATCGCTCTAACAGGATTGCCACATGATCATTCTGGCAAATCCCCTGTTTAATCAGTTGATGAGTCAGTCGGTTAGCACAAGCATTCAATTCCGCATAACTCAGGGTCTTATCTCCTGCGATTAACGCCGTCGCGGTCGGGGTTTTCTCCACTTGTCGTTCAAACAATTGATGGATACCTAACTGGTCAGGATAGACGGTTTCAGTGGCATTCCAAGTTTCCAACAACAGTGTACGTTCAGCCTCTGATAACAAATTAAGTTTCTGAGCAGATATGTCGTCACCGACCTTGTCTGACGGTACTTGCACTAATCCAGCGTCAAAGATAATTTCCTTTTTAGCCATGCTATCTTTCATCTACTTACTACCTCAACGAATCTGTTAGTTATTTGAAAACTGTCATTCTCAACAGTCATCACAAATGTTTTGCCATTATTTCTTCCCTCCAAGAAATAAAAACGGGCACACACCAAGCATCAATTAAAATCCTCAGACAGCACATTCTCTTGGACGCCGGCGGTAATAGCCCGGTTAATAGCCGTATAATTAGCAATTCTTCGACAATTATTTTCCTGATAACGGAATAAACGATTCACCAAGTGAACCGGCAAAAGATATTCCATTTTTGTTCCTGTTTTTTTAATAAGCGCCTTTGATTTTGTGCAATTTTTTATTGGCCTACACTGAATTTCACAACTAAATAAAAATGGATTTATTGAATATATTCACTGGCATGAATGCTAAATCCCTGCTGTATTTTGTCCATTTTGAATTAATATCCAATGTAAATTATTTCACAAATAATTAAGTAATTAGCAAGACAAACTAAACCTCCTGTTCCCCAATTAACACCCAATTTACTTTGATAATTCTTTGAAAAATGGACCTATCCGCATTCCAATAGGAAACAGATTTCACCATAAAAAGACATTATTTATCATTTGGTTACATTGATTAATGTATATTTATACACATAAAAATTATCAACTAGTCTGATTACATATTATTTTATAATAATCAAATTATACAACTAATGTAAACGTTAATTACATTTAACACCGACATGAAACAATTTCAAACCAAAACTAACTTCCACATATATTGTTTTGTCATAATGAAATAATACGAACAATGTATACATTAATTACACTCAATATCATCAATAAATAATTTTAAATTAAAAATAGATTATTTGTTTATTGTTCCAAAATAAAAAAATCACACCATTAATTACTTATTCAAATGTATTTGACTTATTATATATACCCTATGGATTTCAAGATGCATCGCGACGGCAAGGGAGTGAATCCTAGGGAGCATAGGTAACTATGTGACCGGGGTGAGCGAGTGCAGCCAACAAAGAGGCAACTTGAAAGATGACGGGTATAATAGAAAAATAGTAAATTAGGAACTCCAACCACTAGTTAAATCAGCTCATATTGATATGGTTTCCCCAAAAATCAGGTTATTCGTAAAACGAATATTGCCAGCTTGAAAGGGTTTGACGTCAACCAGAAGAGAGGAAAGTGCACATTGAACGAATAACCGCATCCAGTCAGATGCGGTTGTGTTTTTGTGTTATGAAAGCGTTATGAAAGGATGAAATCAGCCTCTGTCAGCGGCTCTCCAACGATCTTCACCCCAAAACCATCTTGAGATAATTCTCCCCCCATATTAATAACGAAATCATTTACCTTGTTAACGCTATCATAGCTGATCACGGCTTCCCCAATAGCGCCAGTGAATTCCTCGACAAACTTAATAGTGCCTTTTCCTACTTCATCCAGATCGAACAATGACACATCAATCTTGTCCTCACCGGAAACAAAGTCATGAATCCAATCACGCTCAAGGAAAGGTGACTCCTTGGCGTTCAAGTAGACAAATGTATCTTTGCCTTCCCCACCCCAAAGATGATCTGCTCCCAGCCCACCGTAGATGATGTCATCACCTGCACCACCCTTCAGAGTATTATTGGCATCATTCCCTATCAGAATGTCATTACCACTGCCACCCATCGCATTTTCAATCGTGACACCACGGGCGACAGAGATGTTTCCTTTCAGACCACCCACATCCGAGAAAGAGGCTTCATTCAAGTTAATACGTTGATCTTGAGTAAAACCAGAGAAATCAAAGGTATCATTACCACCCGCATCCCAGGCAGTGAACACGAGTTTGCTATTGGCATCTTTTGCCGTAAAGAAATCGCGATCTGTGTTGGAATTAAAACCATATACCGTGTCATCGGTACGGGTAGTATTATTCACGCCATACACCGACTGAATGGCAGAAATATCGTTAAGTAATGGCGCGGCGGAATAAATACCTTTAAAATCTTGCCCGGTATTTTTTTCACTGAAATAACCCATGACGGTATAAGCACTACTATCTTCAAAATAGGTAGCGCTTTTCTTGTAAGTCGGAATTATCTTATCAGATGCATCATAATCAGCCGGATGATCCAACCCCAGTGTATGGCCGATCTCATGAGTAAATGTATGGCGACCATAACCATTCACGCCAATATCATTTTTTAAGAAAGTACGGCTTTCCGCGTTATACCAAGTTCCTACTTGTTTAAAACCTGAATTCGGCATCTCAGCAAACGCATAATCATCTGTTAAACTAAAATCAAAGAAACCAAAAGTGATATTCGCTTCCTTGATATCATAGGTTTCGGTGAATTTAATATTCGCGACATCAGCCCAAGATTGAATTGACAGCTTTGCAGCAGCTTTCTGTTCTTCATTAAATGCTGAAAATCCAGAAATAATCCACGGCATATCATCTGGTTCACTCTCCAGGAAGTTATACGTTAATTGGAAAGTTTCAGATTTGTCATCACTCTGATGCCCCCAACGGTAATCACTGCGGATTAATTCTTTCGCCGCATCTTTACTGGGCTCATGCCTAACGACAATATTAGGATCTTTACCTGGAATATAAGCCTGTAGCCAGGTCAATACCTCGTTTACCTTTGCTGAACCACTAACTTCTTCCAAATATGAAACTTTCCTCTTTACAGACATATATTTCTCCATAAGTTCAAAGCTTAGATATATACCCGTTATCCTTCAAGTTGCCTCTTTGTTGGCTGCACTCGCTCACCCCGGTCACATAATTACCTATGCTCCCTAGGATTCGCTCCCTTGCCGTCGCGATGCATCTTGAAATCCATAGGGTATAAAACCTTTCTATTTAATTAAACACCTGTCAATAAAACCTATACACAATGGGCTATCCCGGCCACGCAATTAAAAATCCCTACCCATAAAAGTAACACTAAAGCTAATTACGTAAAAAATAATTAACATATTTTTTTAATATAAACGTGATAAAAATAGCATAAAACAAATAAACAATTGTTTTATATAACATAGATATTTAAGACAGAAAATATTGCTAATTTTTAACAATATTTTCTTTTAAAATTATTATCTATTTAACTATTTATGTGGTGAATTTCAAAAATTTTATAAAATCATTTATTAATAATTTTATTAAGTAACTATTGGAACAAGTCGAAAACAAAGAAAACAAGTATTATCAGATAATACTTTATCTATTATGTAAAGTTTTTCCCTGAGAGAATTAAATTATATTTATTGTAAAAAATGGAAATGTCAATTGAGAATAATTTGATTTATTTAAAAGACAAGAAGTTAATATATGATGGAGGCACTGAGTTATTTACAGGTTATCAGGATTTGAGTTTATTTGTTTCGTTATTATCTTTGGTATTGAATTTTACTATCATTTTCTTTATAAAAAATATCTCTATTTCATATTATTCTTTTGATTTTTAGTTTATTATTTGCAATTACCGATTTAATATTGTCTTATTATATATAAAAAATAAAACTAGATTGTAATTATATCTTTATGATTTTTAGTTTATTTTATCCATTCGAGTTAAAAGAAAAATTTATAAAGTAATTATTAAAATTATTTTTTGCAAAAAAATATTTAATAAGAGTAATTAAATCACGCGATCATCAAGGTCTGAGCCCTGTATTTTACTGGACTCAGACTCTCTAATTTTTACTTGAATCAGTAATGGTTGTGGTAATAAATAGGAGACTTCAATTCTACCGACAACTATTTATCACTCGCTAAACAGTCACTTATTCATTACCGGAATGCTTCCACGTAACCAACTGCCTAATTTACGCTGGTAAAATGGCTGCGTATGCTGAATCAAATAATGGCTGATGCCACGCTCTTTTTCATCAACCAAACAGAAGTCAATCGGCTCTTCTTCCGATGTGTATTCACAAGCAATAGTGCCCGCTTCATGGATCAGTTGTTCAATTTCGTCTGCGGTGCCATTTATTTCCAGTCCAATTAATAAATTGGGGTTTTCATCCACATTTTTATCATGAGTTTGTATGATAAAAGCACGGCGAACAGGTTTACGTTGGCTAAATAAACTGACCAAAGCTTCAATGAGCTGCGAAGGATATTCTTCCGGTTGGCTAAGTGTTATTTTACTACCACTTGGAACATCAATCTCAACCGAAACTAATTCACTTAATGAACCCATAAAAATCTCCAATCAGTTTTTTAGATAAAATAAATTTATTTCGCCTTCGCCAACAGCAAATTAGCAATCGAACGAACCCCATAACCCGTTGCACCAGCGGACCAATGTTCTACCGCAGATTTACGATAAGTTGCCGAGCAATCAATGTGAATCCAACCTTTTTGGTATTCTTCCACAAAATGAGACAGGAAAGCCGCCGCAGTACTGGCACCCGCAGTATGCGATGACCCAGCAACGTTGTTCAAGTCAGCAAAATTCGATGGCAGTTGGCTACGATGGAATTCAGCCAATGGTAAACGCCAGAATAGTTCATTCTCAGATGCAGCCGCCGTCAACAGATCAGCCGCCAGTTTGTCATCAAAGCTGAGTACAGAGTGGTAGTCATTACCCACAGCCGTTTTCGCCGCTCCGGTCAAGGTTGCCGCATCAATGATTAACTTCGCTTTTTCTCTGCTGGCATCAATTAAACCATCAGCCAACACCAGACGACCTTCCGCATCCGTATTCATCACTTCAACAGATTTGCCATTGCGGTAACGAATAATATCACCCAGTTTAAAGGCGTTACCACTGACCATGTTATCCGCTATGCAGAGGAACAGTTTAACCCGTTGTTTCAAGCCACGACTGATTGCCAGTGCCAATGCACCTGTCAGAGTGGCTGCTCCCCCCATATCCGATTTCATGGAATCCATAAAGGAAGATTGTTTCAGGCTGTAGCCGCCAGTATCAAATGTGACGCCTTTACCTACCAGGCAGGCAAATACCGGCGCTTGTGGGTTGTCAGTTGGGTTGTAATCCAACGCCAATAAGATCGGATCACGAGAAGAACCACGGCCAACGGTGTGAATACCCATATAACCCTGTTCACGTAAATCTTCGCCTTTAATGATGCGATAACTGACTGACTCACCAGCCATACCACACATCAGATCAATCGCACGCTTCGCCAATTGTTCCGGCCCAAGCTCTTCCGCTGACATATTGATGGTGTCACGCACCCAATCAATAATTTTAATTCTGCTTTCCAGCTCCTGTTTTTCAGCCGCGGGCAATTGAGGCCATTCGATAGAGCGATTACCTTTTGGCGCACGGAACCCTTGCCAGAAAGCCCAACTTTTCTCCAAGTCCCAACCTTCGCCAACCAGAGCCACATGACGAATTCCCTGCCCGTCAATTTTACGCCCGGCACATTGAACCGCCCCTAATTTACCTTTACCAACCAGGTGAATCATCACCCCTTGCTCACTGGAACTAATCAGCGCTTTTTCACCCCAGCAAGCTGCTGCTGGTTCATAAGACAGTGTTATTGGCATGATTTGTTTGGTCATTCTTTTCTCACCTCTTATTATTACCGCTTAATGGCAGTAAGGAGCTTATTCAAGCTTCTATACCCGTTATCTTTCAAGTTGCCTCTTTGTTGGCTGCACTCACTCACCCCGGTCACATAGTTACCTATGCTCCCGGGGATTCGCTCCCTTGCCGTCGCGATCCATCTTGAAATCCATTGGGTATTACCTACATAATTCTTCGCCTGCCCGATATTCATCCTACAAAAAAACCGGCCAAAGCCAGTTTTTCAGAAGTTCAGCCTAACTTAAAACGATGACAGATAAATAACAAATTAATGCTATTTGTTATTCAAATTCATCCAACCAAACGAGCAGAATCGCTTCTAAAATCTTTTCATTGGATTTCTCAGGCACATCATCAAAATCGTCCAGCTCGCAAACCCACTGGTGCATATCAGTAAAGCGAACCGTTTTTGGATCTACCTCAGGAAATTTGTCATATAGCGCTTCACCGATTTCACGGCTATTGGACCATTTCAGGCTCATTTATTTTTCTCCTGCCAATCAGTGCTCAGTGCTCACGGGCATGGTTAATGGTGTATTTGGGAATTTCTACCACTAAATCTTCATCAGAGACTCTAGCTTGACAACTCAGACGACTTTCCGGCTCTAGCCCCCAAGCTTTATCCAGCATGTCATCTTCCAGTTCAGAGCTCTCTTCCAGTGAATCGAAACCTTCACGAACAATGCAATGGCAAGTTGTGCAAGCACAGGATTTTTCACAAGCATGCTCAATTTCAATCCCATTGCGCAATGCAACATTCAGAATGGATTCCCCCTCTTTGGCTTCCAGAACTGCGCCATCAGGGCAAAGATCGTTATGAGGTAAAAATACAATTTTCGGCATAATTAAATCTCGTCCACAGAATGGCCCGCCAACGCCCGACGAATAGATGAATCCATCCGGCGTGCAGCGAATTCCTGCGTTTGCTTATCCAGTTGTTTAATTGCGTTTTCAATAATTTCAGGATCATTGCCCTGAACGCTTTTTATAAGTGTTTCTACGGCCGCATCAATTGCCGCCTGTTCTTGTTCATTCAGTAGATCAGCATCTTTTTCTAACGCACTGGTGACACTTTCCAGTACCCGTGCCGCTTCCACTTTTTGTTCTGCCAGTTGGCGCGCACTGATATCTTCCTGAGCATTTGCCATAGAATCTTTTATCATACGAGCAATTTCTTCATCAGATAAGCCATAGGAAGGCTTCACCTGAATAGAAGCTTCGACGCCAGTGGATTTCTCCAACGCACTGACATTCAGCAAGCCATCAGCATCGACCTGGAAAGTGACCCGGATATGGGCCCCACCAGCCGGTAATGGCGGAATACCACGTAGGGTAAAACGGGCCAGTGAACGGCAATCACTTACCAATTCTCTTTCCCCTTGCACTACATGAATACTCATTGCACTCTGGCCGTCTTTGAAGGTGGTGAATTCCTGCGCTTTAGCAACCGGAATGGTCGTGTTACGTGGGATAACTTTTTCAACCAAGCTCCCCATCGTTTCCAACCCAAGTGAAAGAGGAATCACATCCAACAACAACATGTCGCTATCTGGCTTGTTACCCACCAGAATATCCGCCTGAATCGAAGCCCCCACAGCCACCACTTTATCTGGATCAATGGAAGTCAGCGGTTCGCGGCCAAAAAATTCGCTAACTCTATGACGAACCAGCGGTACACGGGTTGAACCACCCACCATAACCACCTGTAAAACTTCATCCGCAGAGACTTCTGCATCTTTCAATGCCCGGCGGCTTGCCAGTAAAGTCCGTTTTATCAATGGGGTTATCAGGGCTTCAAATTCGCAACGGGTGATTTTACCCTGCCAACCGGCAATGTTTATCTCTGCAATATCAGCATCACTCAAGGCGATTTTTACCTGAGTAGCCATATCCAGTAGCTGACGTTGCAGACTATGGTCATCTCGATTATCAATCCCTGCCTGTTCACGTATCCAGTCAGCCAGTATCAAATCGAAATCATCACCACCCAGTGCGGTGTCACCACCGGTTGCCAGCACTTCAAAGACACCACGGCTTAACCGAAGAATAGAAATGTCAAATGTTCCGCCGCCTAAATCATAAACCGCAATCACACCTTCTTGACCAGAATCCAGTCCATAAGCAATCGCAGCCGCAGTCGGTTCATTAAGCAAACGCAGAACGTGCAATCCGGCTAAACGCGCCGCATCTTTTGTTCCCTGACGCTGTGCATCATCAAAGTAGGCAGGAACCGTGATCACAACACCGTCAAGCTTACCATCCAGTGTTTCTTCTGCACGCTGCGCCAACGATTTAAGAATTTCAGAAGAAACCTGAATAGGATCGACCAAACCCGTTGCGGTGTTGATTAACGGCAACCCGCTTTCACTCGCTTGAAATTGATAAGGAAGATTTGGATAACGTTGCTGAATGTCAGCCAGAGAGCGTCCCATCATACGTTTTACTGAGCTGATGGTATTCGCAGGATCACACGCCGCCTGTTGACGGGCCTGCCAACCAATTTCAAGGCCCTTTTCATGATAGCGAACAACCGAAGGAAGCAGGTCACGATCTTCACTATCCGTCAATGTTTTCGCTTGCCCACCGCGAACAGTGGCAACTAATGAATGTGTCGTGCCTAAATCAATACCAACAGCTAAACGACGTTGATGTGGTGCAGCGGATAAACCCGGCTCGCTAATTTGTAATAAAGCCATATACGCTTTCCTTAAAAGTCGTCCAATAAACGTTCTTCTAGTTGCTCAACCTGCTGTTGCAATTTATCCAAAAAACGTAATTTACGCACCGTATCGGCTGCTTGCTCCCACTGCTGTTCATCCAATTGCTGCACCATTAGCTGATTACGGGTTTTAATCATCCCATTCAGGCGAGTAGCAAAATCAGCCAATGCCACTTCTGCATTGGTTTCACTGGCAATACATTCCAATTCTTCCCGCAACATAAGCTGTTCCATCAGGAAAGCATTGTCATTCATGGTGTGCTGTTCATTGGCTAAATCAAAACCATGCAGAGAGAGCATATATTCAGCGCGTTTCAGTGGATGTTTAAGTGTTTGATAACCGTCATTGATAGTCACTGCCTGCTGCAATGCCAGCGTTTTTTCACGCTCTGGCTGACTAGCAAAGCGATCCGGATGAAACTGACGCTGCAATTCTTGATAACAGCTTGCCAGTTGTTCTCGATCAACAGCATAACGAGCCGGCAGCCCAAATAAAGTGAAATAGTCCATAATCTAAACTTACTCTGGATTTGGCCGAAAAACGGAATTAAACGTTAAAACTCTCTCCACAACCACATTCGCTGGAAACATTTGGGTTGTTGAATTTAAAGCCTTCATTAAGGCCCTCTTTAACAAAATCCAGTTCCGTACCGTCGAGATAGACCATGCTCTTGCCATCTATGATAACTTTGACACCCTTATCTTCAAACACGGTGTCATCTTCGTTAATCATATCGGCAAATTCAAGCAGATAGGCCATACCTGAGCAGCCTGATGTTCTGACGCCCAGACGCAAACCAACACCTTTTCCACGGTGACTCAGGAATGACGAAACGCGTTGTGCGGCACTTTCTGTAAGGGAAATTGACATACAACAACCTCACTTATTAAAACCAGCAAAGGCGGATACCGGATGGTATGTAACAGCCCGTATCCACCAAATTTTTTTCTATTTTCTTATTATCAAGGGCAATTATTTGCCCTGGCATTTACTTTTGTAATCCGCAATCGCTGCTTTAATCGCATCTTCTGCCAGAATAGAACAGTGGATTTTCACTGGCGGCAGTTCTAATTCATCTGCAATTTCAGTATTTTTAATCGCTTCTGCCTGCTCCAGAGATTTGCCCTTCATCCATTCAGTGACTAAAGAGCTGGAAGCAATCGCAGAACCGCAACCGTAAGTTTTGAAACGCGCATCTTCAATAATGCCTTCATTATTGACTTTGATTTGCAGTTTCATCACATCACCACACGCAGGGGCACCGACCATGCCGCTGCCAACCATTGGATCTTCACTATCGAAAGAACCGACGTTACGTGGATTTTCATAGTGATCAATTACTTTTTCGCTGTAAGCCATGTTATTACTCCTGAAACCCTCTGATTAATGATGAGACCATTCGATACTATTTAGATCCACACCTTGTCTAAACATTTCCCACAGTGGAGAAAGTTCACGCAGGCGGCCAATAGATTTGTGAATCAATTCAATGGCGTAGTCGATCTCTTCTTCTGTCGTAAAGCGCCCTAAAGAGAAACGGATAGAGCTGTGAGCCAGTTCGTCATTCATCCCCAACGCACGCAATACGTAGGAAGGCTCCAAGCTGGCAGAAGTACATGCAGAACCCGAAGAAACCGCCAGATCTTTTAATGACATCATCAGTGATTCACCTTCAACATAGTTGAAGCTGACATTCAGAATATGCGGTGCACCGTGCTCTAAATCTCCGTTAAGGAAGACCTCTTCGATATCTTTGATACCCTGCCACAGACGCAACCGCAGACCAAGCAGACGCTGAGATTCACTCTCCATTTCCTGCTTGGCAATACGGTAAGCTTCACCCATACCCACAATTTGATGAACAGGCAAAGTACCAGAACGCATCCCACGTTCATGACCGCCACCATGTTGTTGTGCTTCAATGCGAATGCGGGGTTTACGGCGAACGTACAGTGCGCCAATCCCCATCGGCCCATAAATCTTATGGGCCGAGAAAGACATCAAATCAACTTTCAGTTTGGCTAAGTCAATTGGCAGTTTGCCTACGCTCTGAGTGGCATCAACATGGAAAATGATTCCGCGGCTGCGACACATTTCACCGATAGCGGTAATATCCTGTACCACGCCAATTTCATTGTTAACATGCATGATAGAAATCAGAATGGTGTCATCACGCACCGCGGCTTCCAGATCGTTTAAATCAATCAACCCGTTGCTCTGAGGTGCCAAATAAGTGACTTCAAATCCTTCACGTTCCAATTGACGGCAAGTATCCAGCACCGCTTTATGTTCGGTTTTGCTGGTGATGATGTGTTTACCCTTTTTCTGGTAAAAATTAGCCGCCCCTTTAATGGCAAGATTGTCAGATTCCGTTGCGCCAGAAGTAAAAACAATTTCTCGCGGATCCGCTCCCACTAAATCAGCTATCTGATTACGGGCAATATCAACCGCTTCTTCAGCCTGCCAGCCAAAACGGTGTGAACGAGAAGCGGGGTTACCAAATATCCCGTCCCTAGTCAGATAGTTCATCATCTTTTCAGCAACACGCGGATCAACCGGTGTCGTTGCTGAGTAGTCTAAATAAATTGGTAATTTCATTACTCACATGCTCCCTACTTCTAATACTTCAATTCATCACAAGTTCTGCTTATGGGCGCAGATTGACATTAATTGTTTCTTGTGCTCTGCCGTTAGGTGCACGGCGTTTATCGTTATCCTGGCGATCAGCAACGTCCAATACTTCTTGGTTATTGACTAATTCTTCTAAACTGATACTGCTCAGGAAACCGGTAATACGATCACTTAAATCGCGCCATAAAGTATGAGTCAGACAACGATCGCCGCCCTGACACCCTTCCCTACCCTGACAACGGGTAGCATCTACCGATTCATCAACAGCAAAAATCACTTCGGAAACAACAATTTCACTGGAATCTTTGCCCAATAAATAACCGCCACCCGGACCACGGACACTTGAAACCAGACCATTTTTGCGCAGGCGAGAAAATAACTGTTCAAGATAGGAGAGGGAAATACCCTGACGTTCAGAAATGTCGGCCAATGGTACCGGGCCTTCTTGTGAGTGCAACGCCACATCAAGCATAGCAGTTACCGCATAACGCCCTTTAGATGTCAATCTCATAAATGAATTACCCCGTGGTGAAATATGAAGAAATTGTGTCATTCCTGAGTGTTTTAGTCAACTATTTAACCTAGTAATTTACTCAACTATTTCTTCGCCCATTTTTCAACGGAGGACAAGATACCACGCAAAATATTCAGTTCCTGCGCTTCAGGCCGGGCACGGGTAAAAAGCCGCCTTAATCTATTCATTATTTGGCCTGGGTGTGCTTTTCGAATGAAACCAGAATCATTTAACACAGATTCGAGATGATGATAAAAGCGTTCCATATCATCAGTTAATGGATATTCCACTTCATCGGTTTTTTGCTCATTTTTATCCTGACGCGCCAAATAGGCCATACGGATTTCATAACTGACAAGTTGAACCGCCATTGCCAGATTTAATGAACCATACTCCGGGTTAGTTGGAATATTCAGATGATAATGGCACTTCTGCAATTCTTCATTGGTCAACCCTACCCGCTCACGGCCAAAAACAATGGCAACCGACGCATGTGCAGCCTCCTGAACACTACGCTCACCACATTCACGAGGCTCGACCACCGGCCATGATAACGTTCTGGAACGGGCGCTGGTACCAATCACCAAGCCGCAACCCGCCAGCGCTTTATCCAAACTATCGACAATCGTCGCATGACCAATAACATCACTAGCACCCGCAGAAAGCGCAATCGCATGAGAGTCTGGCAGAACCAAAGGATTAACCAGATAAAGATTGGTTAATCCCATTGTTTTCATTGCCCGGGCGGTTGACCCCATATTTCCAGTGTGGGAAGTTTCAACCAGGATAATGCGGATATTTTCTAACATGACAACTTCTGAATAGTCTGGATAGTTATAAGAGCCAAATATCTTAACACAGCATTAGTCATTTTTCCGAATTACTGCTATACTACGCGCCGATTAATTACCCGTTCTTTAACATCCTGGTGGAAGATATCCCATGCATCCGATGCTGACTATCGCTATACGCGCAGCGCGTAAAGCCGGCAACTTAATTGCCAAAAATTATGAAACTCCCGATGCGGTTGAAGCTAGCCAAAAAGGCAGTAACGACTTTGTTACCAACGTTGACAAAGCCGCAGAAGCACTCATTATCGACGTTATTCGCAAATCTTATCCTAAACACTCGATTATTACCGAAGAGAGTGGCGAGCTTTTAGGCGAAGAGGCTGATATTCAATGGGTAATCGATCCACTGGATGGCACGACTAACTTTATCAAACGCCTCCCTCACTTCGCCGTCTCTATTGCGGTACGCATTAAAGGCCGTACTGAAGTTGCAGTTGTTTATGACCCAATGCGTAATGAGCTTTTCACCTCAACCCGTGGTCAAGGGGCGCAGTTGAATGGCTACCGTCTGCGTGGTACCAATGCCCGTGATCTGGATGGCACTATTCTGGCAACAGGTTTCCCATTCAAAGCAAAACATCATTCCACTGTTTTTATTAATACTTTGGGTAAATTATTTGTTCGTTGTGCTGACTTCCGTCGTACAGGCTCCGCTGCTCTGGATTTGGCTTATGTTGCGGCTGGTCGGGTGGATGGTTACTTTGAAATTGGCCTAAAACCGTGGGATTTTATGGGTGGCGAACTGCTAGTTCGCGAATCTGGCGGTATCGTAACTGATTTCGTTGGCGGTCATAATTATATTCATTCCGGCAACATTGTTGCAGGTAATCCACGCGTTGTTAAAGATATTCTGGCTGAAATGCGTGATGAATTATCAGAAGCATTGAAACGTTAATTCCAGTAAATTCTATACCCTAAAGATTTCAAGATGCATCGCGACGGCAAGGGAGCGAATCCCCGGGAGCATAGCAAACTATGTGACCGGGGTGAGCGAGTGCAGCCAACAAAGAGGCAACTTGAAAGATGACGGGTATAGCAACAAAGACCGTTGTTACTCCACTAACCAGTAAACAGCTTCATAAGGCTGTAGCTGCATATCTTTTGCAGGTAAATGGTTTTCAGGATAGTTCCCCATCAATTTAACCCATGAGCAATCGGATAAAGAAGCGTCCAGCGACCATTCCTGCACTTCAACACTGAGATTAGCAATAACCAACAACGTCTGATTTTCCCAACGACGCACATAGCACCAAAGAGAAGGATGAGATGGTAATAAGTCTTCATAGCTGCCATAAGTCAATACAGGATATTCCTTACGCAACTTGATTAAACGGGCATAACAATGAAAAACTGAATCATCATCCTGCATAGCGTTTTCAGCATTCACATCCTGGTAATCACTATTCAGCGCTATCCACGGCTCCCCTTGAGTAAACCCTGCATTAGCAGTCGTATCCCACTGCATTGGCGTTCGCCCATTATCACGAGATTTCTTCGCTAAGACCGATAAGATTTGTTGTTTATCATTGCCCTGCTCAATCTTCTCTTGATAAATATTTAAACTTTCTATATCCCGGTACTCTTCAATATGAGAAAAGTGAGGGTTAGTCATTCCCAGCTCTTCCCCTTGATAGATATAAGGGGTTCCCTGCATACCATGCAGTACCATTGCTAACATTTTAGCGGACGGCACCCGCCAAACACCTTCACCGCCAAAGCGTGAAACAATACGGGGTTGATCGTGATTACACCAGAACAGCGCATTCCATGCCCGTTCGTACATGCCTTGCTGCCACTTGGCAAAAATTTTCTTCAATTCAATAAAATCGGGTGGCGCTGCAACCCATTTTTCACCATTAGGGTAATCGATTTTTAAGTGATGAAAAGCAAAAACCATCGACAACTCTTCACCATCTAATGAAGAATAGCGATGACAATGTTCCAGTGAAGTAGAAGACATTTCCCCGACGGTCATCACTCCGGCAGGCTGGAATACCTCTCTGTTCATTTCTTGCAGAAATTCATGAATACGCGGGCCATCAGTGTAGAACTGACGCCCATCCCCCTGAGTTGATTCAGGGAAGTCTTGCTGCTTAGAAACCAAGTTAATGACATCCAGACGGAAGCCATCAACACCGAGGCCAGCCCAGAATTCACAAATCTTTTTCAGTTCAGCCCGTACTGGCTCATGTTCCCAATTTAGATCAGCCTGCTCAACAGCAAACAGGTGCAAATAATACTGTTTGCTTGCTTCATGCCACGCCCAAGCATTACCACCAAATTTCGATAACCAATTATTAGGCGGGGTTCCAGGTACCCCATCCCGCCAAATGTAATATTGCCGATAAGGGCTATCAATATCTTGCGCTTGTTTAAACCAAGGATGTTGAGTCGAGGTATGGTTGAAAACAATATCCACGATGACACGGATATCACGTTGATGTGCCTCATCAACCAAACGCTTAAAATCATCCATTGAGCCGTAAGCCGGATCAATCGCATAATAATCAGCGACATCATAACCGTTATCTACCTGTGGTGAGAGGTAAAAAGGCGTCACCCAAATAGCATCTACGCCCAGTTTCTTCAAATAATCAAGCCGGTAAGTAATGCCATTAAGATCGCCTGTTCCGCTACCCGTAGTATCCTGGAAACTCTTAGGATATATCTGATAGATGACGCCTTGTAACCACCACGGAATGATTTTGTCCATCAAAAACACCTTATTAATATATTTCCTGAATTGAATAACCACATGGTTATACCCGTCATCTTTCAAGTTGCCTCTTTGTTGGCTGCACTCACTCACCCCGGTCACATAGTTCTCTATGCTCCCGGGGATTCGCTCCCTTGCCGTCGCGATCCATCTTGAAATCCATAGGGTATATTTTTATATCTGTTACTTGTGAAGATTTAACAGCATTATTCAACAGCTAACATACCGGTCATATTCTTCTTTCGATAAACAACGGTCGTGAGAATCAACGGAACAATGATGGCGACAAGCATAGCTAATGCGTAAATTAGCCAAAATTGCGGTTTGATCGAAAGAATACCTGGCAGCCCACCCACGCCAATACCGTTTGCCAATACACCACTCAACCCACAAATCAACCCAGCTAAACCGGAACCAATCATGGCACAGAACATAGGAAATCGATATTTAATGTTAATACCGTACATTGCCGGCTCAGTAACGCCCAAATAAGCGGAGATAGCCGCAGGTACGGATAATTCACGTTCATTATGCTTCTTACTGACTAAAATAATACCAACAACCGCCGATCCCTGAGCAATATTGGATAATGCAATAATAGGCCAGATCGGTGTTCCACCTATACTTTGAACCATCTGCATATCTATGGCTAATGTGGTCTGATGTATACCGGTAATCACCAACGGCGCATAAAGGAATCCAAATAAAGCTGCACCAATAGGAGCAAAACTTCCGGTCATCAACGCCTTAACAACCCAAGCTACTCCATCACCAAGTAACCGACCAAATGGCCCAATAAGACTATGTGCTAAAAAGGTTGCCAATATTAACGAGACTACTGGAACAATCACCAAATAGAGATAACTAGGAACCACCCGTTTTAACTGAATTTCAATCCACCCCAAAGTAATACCCGCCAAAAGTGACGGAATAACCTGCGTCTGATAACCCACTTTTCCAATCGTGAACAGGCCGAAATTCCATATATCAGGGATTTGTTGCCCTAAGTAATAAGAGTTCATTAATTGCGGCGAGACCAGTGTTATTCCCAATACAATGCCTAATATCGGTGTTCCACCCATCATCCTAACCGCCGACCAACAAATACCCACTGGCAGATAGAAAAATATTGCCTCTCCTAGCAGCCATAAAAAATCATATATCGTTTTCCAAATAGGATATATTTGAGCTAAAGTTTTGCCTTCACTAAAAGGAATATCACCAATAATGTTACGGAAACCTAGAATAAGCCCACCGCTAATTAATGCTGGTAAGAGAGGAAAAAATATTTCCGCAAACTTAGAAATGAAGCGCTCTTGCCATTTCATGTTTTTCTTCTCAACCTGCTGTTTATCTTTTTTATTCAATTCAGATTGACCAAGATAACGATTTAAAACCTGATAATAATCACCAACATTCGTACCTATCACTACCTGGAATTGCCCTGCATTGGTAAAACAGCCTTTAACCATCGATAAATTCTTTATCTCATCCGGCTTGGCTTTAACTGGTTCAACTAATATAAACCTCAATCGGGTAATACAATGAGTTACACTGGCTATATTTTCACAACCACCGATTAATGTAATTAGTTTTTCTATATCTTTAGAATTTATTTTGTTTTTCATAATAGCCAGTCATCATAAGTTAGTATCAATTACTAATTAGCATGCTTAGTAAACTAATTTTATCCTAATATCATTTGGTTATGCTTGTCATGGGAACGTTCCCAAAAATGGGTTGAAGATCACATTGAGACGAAAATATTTCTTATTTTTAAGCCAACTTACTCGGAATGATTACTTGTTGTTTTGGGTATTGACGATTTATTTGAGAAATTAATTGATCAACCGCATATTTACCCGCCTCACCATAACCCAAATCAATGGAAAGCGTGTTGGGGTATAAAAAATTCAATAAAGGTGTATTACCAATGCTACCTATTTGTACATCTTCCCGATTATTTTGCTGCAAATATTTATATGCACCTAATGCCAAACTATCGGTTGCACAGATTAAAGCTGTCGTTTTCTTTCTCAATACCTTATTAACATGCTGAAACCCACTCTGATAGCTTAAATCACATTGAACAGCAAGCGGACGCAAATCTTGCTGTTCACAACAAGTTAGATAAGATTGATGGCGAAGAAAACCTGTCGTGGTATCACTATCATCTACGCCAAGAAAACTAATATCTCTGTGCCCCCGCCGATAGAATTCATTCATCAATAAACGGACAGCACCAATATCGTCATAACATACAGAAGAAAAACCCATATATTCACGGGCAAATACCACTATTTTGTCACGCCAAGGGAAGAGGGACTCTTCTGACAATCCAGTAAAACCGAACAAAATAATGCCATCTGCATGACGTAATGCCAACTGACGTAGATGTTCCTGTAAAAGCTGTGGATCAAAATTGCTTTCCATAATAATGGGGTCGTAACCATGCTGGTAAAACAGGGGTAACATGGCACTTATCGATAAATTCTCTGAGAAAGATCCCAGACGCGACACAATTAAGGCAATGATTTTGTCACTCTTTATTCGCATCGCTCTTGCTGATTTAGATGGAATAAAATTATTTTGTTGGATAATCATTTCAACTCTTTCACGTGCTTGTGGGCTTACACTATTCTCATTGTTTAATACTCGCGAGACAGTTGATTTACTGACATTAGCCAAGCGCGCGATATCTTTTATTGTTAATTTATTCAACATGATATCTCATAAAAATCTTATTGAGGTATTTAGTTTCTTACAAAAATATTGTAAGAAACTAAATGTATATTGTTAATAATTATGAGCTTTAACCTGTGGTCGTAAGAAAATAGCAGGAAAAGCAACCAAAGCCATCATCCAGAAAATGCCACTGTGCAGATAATCATACATAAATCCAGCAATTACCGTCATGACAGCGATACCTCCCCCCATTGCCAACGCAGAATAAGCCGCCTGTAAACGCACAATTTCCCCTTCTCTTCTCGCACCGATAAAACGCATCGCTGCCAAATGGCAGACAGTGAACGTACCACAATGCAAAATTTGAACGATAATTAACACCGGTAATGAGGTGAATGTTCCCATCAATCCCCAGCGAACAACGCCACATATACCAGAAAGCAGCAAAAGATTACGAGCATTCCAACGCCGAAATAATTTATTACTCAAAGTAAAAATAATAACTTCAGCCACTACGCCCAATGACCAGAGATAACCGACTACCGAGGCAGAATAGCCTGCATTTTTCCAGTAAATCGCACTGAAGCTGTAATATCCCGCATGAGCCGCCTGCAATAAAGCGACACATAACAGGAACCGACATACCGGTTTTTCAGACAACAACTGCTTAAATGACACAACATCCACTTTGGCGGATTTGACTTCACCAACAGGCATGATAGAGGGCCTAAGTAATGTCACCAACAACGTAGAGAAGACGCTAAACAATATCGTGATGAGGATGGCACGATGTCCCCAGACAGAGATCAATTCCCCGGTTAATGCTGAGCTGATAATAAAGGCAATTGAACCCCAAACCCGTATCTTGCCGTAATCAAAAGGAAATTGTTTTTGCCATGTTCCCGCCAGCGCATCACTCAATGGCATCATCGGCGAAAAAAATAGATTGAAGCCAACCATGACGAACAGGAGCCACGCCCAATGATTTCCTAATGTAAAGCCAACGATGAAAATAAAGGTTATCAATGCTGATATACGTAGCGCAAAAATAAGTTTTGCGGGATCTTTAACTGTAGGTGCGATTAATAAACTGCCCAAGAAACGGGAAATCAAACCTGCACCCAATAGAACCCCTATCATATCGTGCTCTATACCTTCACCCTGTAGCCAGGTTGCCCAGAAAGGTAAAAATATCCCGTAAGAAAAGAAATATGTGAAGTAATCTAACGCTAGCCAGCGCGTCGATCGAATAACCATTAGTCCTCCCTGGTAAAAAATGCAAAAAACCCGCCCTTACCTAACTTGATTAGCTCAAGAAATTAAGATACTGAGAGTTATCTTGAAGTAGATATTCCCCGGGGGAAAATCCACGCATCACTCCTCAATATCCCACTTAAGCAAACAATGTTAGCCGGAGCAGGTTTTGTAAGACTTATTGAAATTTTAATTTATGCGTAAACAGGATATCTTGCGCAAATAGACAGAACTTTCTGCTTAGTTGTTTCAATAGTCGCTTCATCATTGATGTTGTCCAATACATCACACATCCAGCCAGCCAATTCACGCGCTTCTGCTTGTTTAAAGCCACGGCGGGTAATCGCAGGCGTACCGATACGCACACCAGAAGTTACAAATGGGCTCTTCGGATCATTAGGCACGCTATTTTTGTTTACCGTAATGTTAGCTCGACCCAACGCAGCATCGGCATCTTTACCAGTGATGTCTTTATCAACCAGATCCAGCAGGAACAAATGGTTCTCTGTACCGCCAGAAACGACTTTGTAACCACGTGCCAAAAACACTTCAACCATCGCTTTCGCGTTATCAGCAACCTGATGTTGATACGCTTTGAACTCTGGTTCCATTGCTTCTTTCAATGCCACCGCTTTGCCTGCAATCACATGCATCAGGGGCCCACCCTGACAGCCAGGGAACACTGAAGAGTTCAGCTTCTTATACAGATCTTCGTCGCCGCCTTTCGCCAAGATCAAACCACCGCGTGGACCCGCCAATGTTTTGTGCGTCGTGGTAGTCACGATGTGAGCATGAGGAACTGGGTTAGGATATACTCCTGCGGCAATCAGGCCGGCAACGTGTGCCATATCAACGAACAAATAAGCACCAATGCTGTCTGCAATTTCACGCATTTTTGCCCAGTCAACCACACCGGAATAAGCCGAGAAACCGCCGATAATCATTTTTGGCTGATGTTTTTGAGCTTGTGCCGCGATATCGTCATAATCGATTTTGCCGTTTTCATCGATGCCGTAAGGCACAACGTTATATAACTTACCAGAGAAGTTAACCGGAGAGCCGTGGGTCAAATGACCGCCATGTGCCAAATTCATCCCCAGAACCGTATCGCCCGGTTGCAACAAAGCCATATAAACTGCCGCATTTGCTTGAGAACCAGAATGTGGCTGAACGTTGGCATAATCAGCACCAAACAGCGCCTTAGCACGATCGATAGCTAATTGTTCAACAACGTCTACATATTCACAACCACCGTAATAGCGTTTACCCGGATAACCTTCGGCATATTTGTTAGTGAGTTGAGAGCCCTGTGCCTGCATAACTCTTGGGCTGGTATAGTTTTCAGAGGCAATTAATTCGATATGTTCTTCTTGACGAACAACTTCTTGCTCCATCGCCTGCCATAGTTCGGGATCATAACTAGCAATATTCATTTCACGCTTTAACATTGGGTTCTCCTGACTCAGCTAACTTCTCTTCAAACAACACCCCAAGGGGCCGAATGGCACACAGTGTAAACCCTTTTCACCTAATGAGATAGTCTTGACAAAATATTTTACGCAAACGATTGCATATCGATTGCAAGCAAAGTATCTGCTCTAAAGTAGGGTAATGAAAATTACGCTCCATTTTTCCTCTTTGTCAGAATTTACGGCCTAAAGAAGTCCCTCCCTTAGTACAAATATCCATTATGACTATTTTTTTACCATAAAGACCACATTCTATATTTACAAGATCCCCAAAAAGGTATAAGTTGCATTTAAATTACATGTTATAAATTTCATTACCCACTTGAAAGAAATTCAGGAGCTTCACCATGCTGGATAGCCAAACTATTGCCACTGTCAAATCCACTATTCCCTTACTTTCTGCTACTGGCCCAAAACTGACTGCTCATTTTTACGAGCGGATGTTCAAACACAATCCTGAGTTGAAAAACATTTTTAATATGAGTCATCAACTTAATGGCGATCAACGTGAAGCTCTGTTCAATGCGATCTGCGCCTATGCAGCCAATATTGATAACCTAGAAGTACTACTGCCGGCAGTGGAAAAAATTGCTCATAAACACGCCAGTTTGAATATCCAACCAGCGCATTATCAGATTGTCGGTACGCACCTATTGGCAACGCTGGATGAAATGTTCCAGCCAGGAAATGAGATTCTGGATGCTTGGGGAAAAGCTTACGGCGTGCTCGCTGATGTTTTTATCAATCGTGAAGAGCAAATTTATCATAGCGGAGAATCAACAGATGGTGGCTGGCGTGGCTTACGTCCATTCCGTATCAGCCGGAAAGAGGTAAAAAGTGAGGTAATTTGCAGCTTTGAATTTGTGCCACAGGATGGCGGGAAAGTGATGGATTACAAACCTGGTCAGTATCTGAGCATTTATCTGGCAGATGATAGTTTTGCTAACCGAGAAATTCGCCAGTATTCACTGACGGCAGCCCCAAACGGTTCCAGCTACCGGATTGCGATTAAACGTGAGCCACAAGGAATCGTTTCCAACCATATGCACGATAAGATGCAACAAGGCGATACCGTCTGGCTGGCCGCCCCACGCGGCGATTTTTTCCTTGATATTAAATCAGAAATGCCGGTTACTTTGATTTCTGCGGGCGTTGGCCTGACTCCCATGATGAGCATGTTGCATCACCTCCACCAGCAAAACCATAATAGCCAAATTAACTGGTTACATGCGGCAGAACACGGCGGCCATCACGCGTTTAGTAATGAAGTCGCCGCGATTGCGCAAGCAATGCCGAATTTCGACAGCATAATTTGGTATCGCGAACCAAGGGATGAAGATCAACAAGGTATCCATTATCAATACAAAGGTTTTATGGATCTGGCCGTTCTGAATGAGGCATTGAAAACAGAAGGAATGCACTTCTATTTCTGTGGTCCAGTTCCCTTTATGCAATATGTAGCGAAACAGTTATTGGATATGGGAATAGATGAACAATTTATTCACTATGAATGTTTTGGCCCACATAAAGTGATTTAAATTTTCAACTTCATATTACGGTGATAATAGCCAATAAAGTGAACTGAACAGACACTATCTTTAATTTATGGGCTCCTATATTCAATATTCATGTGTATTGAACGTGATTAGTGTGACTGAAAAAACCAATTCATCACTATTCTAGAGATCTTATGGAGTTTGCTTATCGTGGAGCCCGTCTTATTGGACGTCAGCTCCATTGATTTCAAAAGTCATGGGTAAATTTAGCGCCTATCCCAATAGGAGTAATTGTTGCAGACAGTTTGAACACGGACAGCGCGGAAAAACCGGAGCGTACACGTAGTACGTGAGGATTTTGAGCACTGCCCAGGTTCAAAATGGCAAATAAAATAGCCCTATTGGGATAGGCCGTTACTCTGACTGGCAATCAATTTTGCTCTACAAGCTGTTTGCATTCCTTCAAGCGCAATAGGTTTTCCTTTATATTTTAAAGAATCAGCACCCTGAATAATAGGAAAAACACCTTTGCATTGGGGACACGCGACCAAATCTTCTTTACCTGCTATAGGAATACCATTGTGAGTATATTCATCAATAGCGGTAATAACTTTACCGCCATGATCTGTCGTATCACCTAACAGAATAACTGCTTTTAACATGAAAGTTCTCCATCGTTTTTCAATTGTAAATAATATCCCCATTAAACCTCGGTAATTAATGGCAGTAATCCCAAATTGACCAACTGTATTTCAACATCATTAGACTTATCAATATCATCCTGATTTCTTCCATCAAAAATGCCTTTTTTGGTAATAATCAGAGTTCCTATCTGTTCATTATTTTGATACACAGGAAGCACATCTTCCGCCATAGGCAAGTAAGATTTATCAATAATACGGGGCTGGTAAAGCATCCAACCGACGCTTAAGCGATCAGGGAAAACCTGTTTGCTTTTTAAGGTATATTCATTCGACTCTACCTGAATATTGGGTAAATTGCGGCTTAAGGCCAAATAGCTAACCAAATTAATTAACCGCAATACATCAAGTTGATGACTGTCAATATTTAGACTCAATTGCAGCCAAACCCAGTTAGGACGAACACTTGGCATTTTGCTATAATCTATGCCGCTAGATAATTCATCCTTTTCACCATCCCATATGCCAGTAATAAGCGCCGGAAAGTTTTTTTTGTAATCTTTTTCGAAACTTTTTATAGCAGCTTCAGTTGGCCCCTGCTCATCAAACACGACATGTTGCAGAGCTAGTTTTCTAGAGTAACCTGTTAAATACCAAGTCTTCTTCTGCCCAAAAAAGATATCAATTTGCCGTGTGATATTAAACAAGTCCATTAATACCGTATTCGCGGTAATGGTTTCCTGCTGTTGGTAATACACATTGATTTCTAAACGGATTATCGCCATGTTGACCTCGGATTAAACTAAACTGTCGCAGGGGGTATAGTGGACATTAATATTTTTATGTTTACTAAACAGTACCTTAAAATATCCATAACTGATTGGTTGCAAAAAGTGCCATTCCACGTGAGGTGTCCCCTCTAGTACATCACAAACCGTTTGATGCCTTTCTGCTTGATTTCTAGCTGAATAACGTCCTCTCCACCATCTTTTAGGTTTATTATCCTTAAAAAACTGGTCATACCGCGCTTTGGCCTCTAGAAATAAGCAATATGCTGGTCGCCAACCATCAAAGGTCACTTTCAGGCATTGAAACTCTTGGATCATTTGTGTGGCCGGGTCATATTTAGTTTTAGCAATAAATCGCTGATAATTAATCGTGATAGCGCTCCAGCGACTAACCTTGCGATATTTTTCACTCGTCACGGGAATAGCAAGGCAAGCCTTGCACTCTTTTTTAGTTTCCGTTTTTTCACACTCTTCCGTCTTAGACTGGGCTTTAGTCTGAACCGCACTGGTATCAACGGATTCTTCCCCTAAATCATCGTCCTCCCAAAAATCCGCATGGGCTTCAGCACTCCAGACGATATTTCGATCTTCGTCGGTGATTTCAGGGCTTATCACAAAATCCGTTTTCTTATGGTGAATGTCGTCATCGTCTATAACGGATTTATCTTTACCGGCTTCCATGATACCGACTGCAATTAATACCCCGGCACAGGCGCTTGCGACATATTCAGCCGCTCCCACTGCAACAGGGGCTAATAATGGTATTGGCATATTAACGTCTCCTGGTTAGCTTATTTTTTGCAATACAAAGAATATCTTTAAACTGCTGCTCGGATTTTTGATCAGGGGATTCCAAGGCTGTCTTGATTGGCAAAGAGTGCTGAAGATCAGGGTTAAACATTTCAAAAATCATGGGTAAGTTTACTCTGACTGGCAATTAATTTTGCCCCACAGGCAGTTTGCATTCCTTCAAGCGCAATCGCTTTTCCTTTATATTTTAAAGAATCAGTACCCTGAATAATAGGAAAAATGCCTTTACATTGGGGACACGCGACCAAATCTTCTTTACCTGCTATAGGAACACCATTGTGAGTATATTCATCAATAGCGGTAATAACCTTACCGCCATGATCTGTCATATCACCTAACAGAATAACTGATTTTAACATGAAAGTTCCCCATCGTTTTTCAATTGGCAAATAATATCATCCCTCATTAAACTTCGGTAATTAATGGCAGTAATCCCAGATTCACCAACTGAACTTCAACATCATTGGATTTATCAATATCATCCTGATTTCTGCCATCAAAAATACCTTTTTTGGTAATAATCAACGTGCCGATCTGTTCATTATTTTGATACACAGGGAGCACATCTTCCGCCATAGGCAGGTAAGATTTATCAATAATGCAGGGCTGGTAAAGCATCCAACCAACGCTGAGACGATCAGGGAAAACTTGTTTGCCTTTTAAGATATAGCCGTTGGTTTCTACTTGAATATACGGAAAATCACGACTAGTCGCTAAATATTTAACTAAATCAATTAATCGGGAAGTATCAAGTTTGGTACTGTCAATTCTTAAGTTTAATATTAACCAAACCTTGTTAGGATGGTTTGGCTTCGATTTATAATAATCAATGCTACTAGATAATTCATCATTTTCACCATCCCATATAGCATTATTGAAAAAAGGAAAACTTTTCTTATATTCTTTTTCAAAGTCTTTGATAGCAACTTCAGTTGGTCCCTGTTCATCAAACACAATATGTTGTAAAGCCTGTTTTCTAGAGTAACCTGTTAAGTACCACGTCTTTTTCTGCCCGAAAAAAATATCAATCTGCCGTGTAATATGAAATAAATCCATTAACACCATATTTAAGGTAATAGTTTCCTGTTGTTCATAACGCACATTGATTTCCAAATTAATTATTGCCATCGTTGACCTCGAATTAAATTAAATCTTTGCAAGGAGTATAATAAACACTGATATTTTTATGTTCAATAAATAGCGTTTTAAAATATCCATAGCTGACAGGCTGTAAAAAATGCCACTCCACATGAGGCGTTTCATCTAATGCATCACATACAGCTTGTTGCCTATCTGCTTGGTTTTTCCCTGATATACGGCCTTTCCACCACCTTTTGGGTTTACCATCGCTATCAAAAAACTGGTCATACCGCGCTTTGGCCTCTAGAAATAAACAATACGCTGGCCGCCAGCCATCAAACGTCACTTTCAGGCACTGAAATTCCTGAATCATTTGTGTGGCTGGGTCATATTTAGTTTTAGCAATAAATCGCTGATAGTTAATCGTGATGGCGCTCCAGCGACTCACCTTGCGATATTTTTCACTCGTCACCGGAATAGCAAGACAAGCCTGACACTCTTTTTTAGTTTCCGTTTTTTCACACTCTTCCGTCTTAGACTGAGCCTTAACTTGAACCGCACTGGTATCAACGGATTCTTCCCCTAAATCATCATCCTCCCAGAAATCCGCATAAGCTTCGGCACTCCAGACAATATTTCGATCTTCATCCGTGATGTCAGGGCTGATTACAAAATCCGTTTTCTTATGTTGAATACTGTCATCATCTATTACGGATTTATCTTTACCCGCTTCCATGATACCGACTGCAATTAATACTCCGGCACAGGCGCTTGCGACATATTCAGCCGCACCCACGGCGACAGGAGCTAATAAGGGTATTGGCATATTAACGTCTCCTGTTTAGCTTATTTTTTGCCATAATAGGTACACCATTGTGAGTACATTCATCAATAACGGTAATAACCTTACTGCCATGATCTGTCATATCACCTAACAGAATAACCGCTTTTGACATGAAAGTTCTCCATCGTTTTTCGATTGGTAAATAACATCACTCCCATTAAACTTCGGTAATTAATGGCAGCAATCCCAGATTCACCAACTGAATTTCAACATCATTAGATTTATCAATATCATCCTGATTTTTTCCATCAAAAATACCTTTTTTGGTAATCATCAGAGTGCCGACCTGTTCATTATTTTGATACACAGGGAGCATATCTTCCGCCATAGGCAGGTAAGACTTATCAATAATGCGGGGTTGGTAAAGCATCCAACCAACACTTAAGCGATCAGGGAAAACTTGTTTATTCCGTAATGTATATTCGTTGGTTTCGACCTGAATATAAGGGAAGTCACGGCTGGTCACTAGATATTTGACAAGCTCAATTAACTGGGAAATACCAAGCTGACTACTGTCAATTTTCAAATTGAGTTCTAACCTAACCCAGTTAGGACCTTTTGTTGACAATTTATTATAACTAACACTACTAGATAACTCATCCTTTTCACCATCCCATATACCTTCAATAAGTGAAGGAAAGTCTTTTTTATAAGATTTTTCAAAATAACTTACTGCTTCGTCTGTAGGCCCTTGTTCATCAAACACAATATGTTTTAATGCCTCTTTTCGGGAATATCCTTTTAAAAACCATGTTTTTTTCTTCCCGAAAAATATATCGATTTGCTGTGTGATATGAAACAAATCCATCAATGCCGTATTAGCAGTAATAGTTTTTTGCTGTTCATAACGTACATTTATTTCTATACGAACTATTGTCATGTTGACCTCAGATTAAAATAAACTGTCGTAGGGGGTATAATGAACTCTGATATTTTTATACTCGCTAAACTGTACCTTAAAATAAGCATAACTGATTGGTTGTAAAAAATGCCATTCTACATAAGGTGTGCCTTCTAGAACATCACAGACTTTTTGATGCCTTTCAGCCTGTTTTTTGCCTGATTCATCACCTTTCCACCAACTTTTGGGTTTCCCCTCACTATTAAAAAACTGGTCATACCGCGCTTTGGCCTCTAGAAATAAACAATACGCTGGCCGCCAGCCATCAAACGTCACTTTCAGGCACTGAAATTCCTGAATCATTTGTGTGGTCGGGTCATATTTAGTTTTCGCAATAAATCGCTGATAGTTAATCGTGATGGCGCTCCAGCGACTCACCTTGCGATATTTTTCACTCGTCACCGGAATAGCAAGACAAGCCTGACACTCTTTTTTAGTTTCCGTTTTTTCACACTCTTCCGTCTTAGACTGAGCCTTAACTTGAACCGCACTGGTATCAACGGATTCTTCCCCTAAATCATCGTCCTCCCAAAAATCCGCATAGACCTCAGCATTCCAGACAATATTTCGATCTTCATCCGTGATGTCAGGGCTGATTACAAAGTCAGTTTTCTTATGTTGAATACTGTCATCATCTATAACGGATTTATCTTTACCCGCTTCAATGATACCGACTGCAATTAATACCCCGGCACAGGCGCTTGCGACATATTCAGCCGCACCCACTGCGACCGGAGCTAATAAGGGTATTGGCATATTAACGTCTCCTGGTTATCTTATTTTTTGCCATAATAAGCACACCATTGTAAGTCTATTCATCAATAACGGTAATAACCTTACCGCCATGATCTGTCGGATCACCTAACAGAATAACTGCTTTTAACATGAAAGTTCTCCATCGTTTTTCAATTGAGAAATAATATCCCTATTAAACTTCGGTAATTAATGGCAATAATCCCAGATTCACCAACTGAATTTCAACATCATTGGATTTATCAATATCATCCTGATTCCTTCCATCAAAAATGCCTTTTTTGGTAATAATCAGCGTGCCGACCTGTTCATTTTTTTGATACACAGGGAGCACATCCTCCGCCATTGGCAGATAGGCTTTATCAATAATACGGGGCTGGTAAAGCATCCAGCCAACGCTGAGACGATCAGGGAAAACCTGTTTATTCCGTAATGTATATTCGTTGGTTTCGACCTGAATATAAGGAAAATCACGGCTAGTCACTAGGTATTTGACAAGCTCAATTAACTGGGAAATACCAAACTGACTGCTGTCAATTTTTAGGTTCAGTTCTAATTTAACCCAGTTAGGACGTTTTATTGACTGTTTACTATAGCTAATACCACTAGATAGGTTGTCCTCTTCGCCATCCCACATATCTTCAATAAGTAATGGAAAATCCTTTTTATAAGATTTTTCAAAATAGCTCACGGTCTTTTCTGTTGGCCCTTGTTCATCAAACACAATGTGCGTTAGTGCTTCTTGTCGTGAATAACCAGTTAAATACCACGTTTTTTTCCGCCCGAAAAATATATCAACTTGTCGTGTGATACGAAATAAATCCATTAACGCAGTATTAACAATAATGGTTTCCTGCTGTTCATAACGTACATTGATTTCTATACGAATTATCGCCATATTTACCTCGGGTTAAACTGTTGCCATCAAATCGTAGCAGGGTGTATAGTGAACACTAATGTTTTTATGTTCAATAAACAGTGACTTAAAATAAGCACAACTTATGGGCTGTAAAAAATGCCATTCCACATGAGGAGTATTATCTAATACGTCACATACAGCTTGTTGTCGAGCACCTTGTTTTCTTCCTGCTTTCATCCCCTTCCACCAATTTTTGGGTTTACCCTGAATATCAAAAAACTGGTCATACCGCGCTTTGGCCTCCAGAAACAGGCAATACGCCGGTCGCCAGCCATCAAAGGTCACTTTCAGGCACTGAAACTCCTGAATCATTTGTCTGGTCAGGTCATATTTAGTTTTAGCAATAAATCGCTGATAGTTAATTGTGATGGCGCTCCAGCGACTAACCTTACGATATTTTTCACCTGTCACCGGAATAGCCAGGCAAGCCTGACACTCTTTTTTAGTACCCGACTCTTCACACTCTTCCGTCTTAGACTGGACTTTAGTCTGAACTGCACTGGTATCAACGGATTCTTCCCCTAAATCATCGTCCTCCCAAAAATCCGCATGAGCTTCAGCACTCCAGACAATATTTCGATCTTCATCCGTGATGTCAGGGCTGATTACAAAATCCGTTTTCTTATGTTGAATATTGTCATCATCTATTACGGATTTATCTTTACCCGCTTCCATGATACCGACGGCAATTAATACCCCGGCACAGGCGCTTGCGACATATTCAGCCGCTCCCACTGCAACAGGGGCTAATAATGGTATTGGCATATTAACGTCTCCTGCTTATCTTATTTTTTACAATAATAGGAACACCATTGTGAGTATATTCATCAATAGCGGTAATCACCTTACCGCCATGATCTGTTGTATCACCCAGCAGAATAACCGCCTTTGACATTAAAGTTCTCCATCGTTTTTCGATTGGTAAATAGCATCATTCCTCATCAAATTTCGGTAATTAATGGCAGTAATCCCAGATTCACCAACTGAATTTCAACATCATTGGATTTATCAATATCATCCTGATTCCTTCCATCAAAGATGCCTCTTTTGGTAATAATCAGGGTGCCTATCTGTTCATTATTTTGATACACAGGAAGCACATCCTCCGCCATAGGCAGATAAGATTTGTCAATAATGCAGGGCTGGTAAAGCATCCAGCCAACACTGAGGCGATCAGGGAAAACTTGTTTGCCTTTTACGGTATAACCATTATTTTCGACTTGAATATAAGGAAAATCACGACTAGCCGCTAAATATTTGACAAAATCAATTAATCGAGAAACATCAAACTGATGACTGTCAATCCTTAGGTTCATTTCCAGCCAGACCCAATTAGGGCGATCAATTAACATTTTTCTATAACTCATGCCACTGGATAATTCATCCTTTTCACCATCCCATATTCCATTAATAAGAGCAGGAAAATTTTTCTTATAATCTTTTTCGAAACTTTTTATGGCAACCTCCGTTGCTCCCTGTTCATCAAACACAAGATGTTTTAGGGCCTCCTTTCGGGAGTAGCCAGTTAAGTACCAAGCTTTTCCTTGGTTAAAAAAGACATCAATTTGCCGTGTAATATGAAACAAATCCATCAAAGCTGTATGGGCGGTAATGGTTTCTCTCTGCTCATAATATACATTAATTTTTATACGAACTATTGCCATGTTTACCTCGTGTTAAACTAAACTGTCGCAAGGGGTATAGTGAACACTGATATTTTTATATTTACTAAACAGTAGGGAACCTCTAAAAACTCTCAATACAAAAAATAAGATCAATTTTGCACTCACCAATAAATGACCTTATTGTGTATGACTTTTTCTTGCTTTTTCAGGGGAAAAAATAAAC